>DASRQG010000044.1:0-9996 GCA_035645995.1 Mariniphaga sp.
CATTTCCCCCGCAAAAACCAGAAGCAAGACTCCCAGACAAAGAAACAGAAATACAGCCGCAAGAAATGAAAGACTGAAAACGATCATGTTCTTTTGTGCTTCTTTTAGATTTTTGCAAGTGAGGTTTTTTTGCATCATATCCTGATCCATTCCAACCATTACTATTGTTATAAAGATTCCTGCAATAAATTGCTTGAAAAAGTTGTTTTCCGATTTCCAATCCCAGAAGAAAATGCGAGAAGAAGGTTCATTGGATATCCGGTCTGCAAGGGTTAGGATATTTAATTCCAGGGACTGACTGATGGCTATTATGGTGAATATGACAGCACTGATAAGAAACAGTGTTTGTAATGTATCGGTCCATACAATTGTTTTGATTCCGCCTTTATAAGTGTAAATCCATATCAGGCCAATGGTTACTGCTACTGTTATTGAGAATGGAATATTAAACGAATTGAAAAAAGCAATTTGTAAAACGCCTGCCACAAGATATAATCTAAAAGATGCACCGATTAGTTTAGAAATAAGGAAAAAGAAAGAGCCTGTTTTGTATGATTTTATGCCAAATCTTTGGTCAAGAAAGGAATATATTGAAACCAAATTCAGTTTATAGTATAAAGGCAATAATACACCTGCCACTAACCAATATCCAATTATATTTCCCATTACAAACTGCAGGTATGAAAAAGCTGAATTATATACTTCCCCAGGCACTGATATAAAAGTCACACCCGATAAAGATGCACCAACCATTCCAAAGGCAACCAGAAGCCAAGGTGACTTGCGGTTGGCAGTAAAAAATGTTGTGGTATTTGCGTTACGTGAGGTCAGCCATGATATTCCTATTAAAATAAGAAAATATCCGATTAGCAGGCTTAGTACCAGGTATGGATGCATTATCTAATTAAAATCTGGGTACAACAAATATTTTTTTCTTAACTCCCTGTAATTATCTAAATCATGTTGCCAACTGGCTTTGATTTCAGATTCTGTTAATCCTTGCCTTATCTGATCTAATAACTTGTTGGTTCCGGCAAGAGTATTCAACCAGTTTTCACGTATAAGAAATTCTTTCTCATCAGGATATTTATTATAAAAATCAAGGAAATATTTCAGTGTGAAAGTAGGTGGTTCGTCAATTTTTCTTAAATCAATACCATAGCACACTTTCCCTTCATTCAAAGGTTTTATGGGTGAATTCGGAGTGCTTTCGGGAATAAATGTAAAATCGCCCAATTCGGGTCTTAATCCGCCCAAAACCTGGAATGGAAATTCTGTTCCCCTGCCAACACTAACACTCGTAGCTTCAAAGAAACACAACGACGGGTAAAGCCTTATGGCCAAATCATTCGGGAGATTGGGTGAGGGGGGGACAGGTATTGAATATTTAGTATTATGGTTATAATTTTTAACCGGTATAACAGTAAGGTCACATTTTTCGTTGTTGCTTAACCATTGTTCCTCATTTATCATTGATGCCAGTTCCCCAATAGTACATCCATGAACTACCGGTATCGGATGCATACCTACAAAAGATTGATATTTAGGGTCGAGTATCGGGCCGTCAATATAATCACCATTAGGATTGGGCCGGTCAAACACTATCATTTTTTTATTGCTCTCCGCACAGGCTTCCATTACCAGATGCATCGTGGATATATAAGTGTAGAATCTTGCACCTACATCCTGTATGTCGAATATTATGATGTCAACATCAGCAAGATGTTCAGGGGTTGGTTTTCTGTTCTTACCATATAAAGAAATTACCGGAATGCCTGTTTTTTTGTCCATTCCATCCTCTATAAGTTCACCTTCAAGAGCTGTTCCTCTGAATCCATGTTCAGGAGCCAGTATCTTGACTATATTTATATCCCGTTCTCTTAAAAAATCAATCAGATGTAAATCACCAGTTGTAGAAGTATGGTTTACCACAAGGCCTACTCTTTTTCCTTTTATGAGGGGAAGATAGGCTTCGGGTTGTTCTGCTCCTGTAAGAAGCTGTTCCTGATTTTCAGCTGTACATGAAATGTTGAAGAGAAATGTAAATAATAGTGCTGTAACTATGAGCATATCAATTATTGTTATTTGCTGCTAAAATAACAATTGAAACGGGTTATTCCTATACAGCCGTATATATTATTCAGGTATCGCTTTTAATTTCTGAGCCCCCTTTCAATAGGATTTAAGTGGTAAAGAGATTGCTACCAGTCAGGCTATTGAGATGATTTCTTCCTGCTTGTTTTATTAAAACCTCCCGTTTTTTTTGTATTATTATTTTTCCTGCCTTTGAACTTTCTCCCTGAGTTATTTCTACGGGATTTTTCAGGATTCCAGATTGGGCCTTCACCCAATTGTTCAGGTAGTCGTAATTTTATTATTTCCCTCTCTATCAACCGTTCTATTTGCTGAAATTTGTCCATATCATTTTCATTGATAAGGGTCAGAGCGACACCGGTTGCATCGGCACGGGCCGTTCTACCCACACGGTGTACGTAATCTTCAGCATCATGTGGGACATCAAAATTTATTACCAGATTTATTTCTTTAATATCGATACCACGACTTAATACATCGGTTGCAACTAATATTCTTATTCTTTTGGCTTTAAAAGCCTGAAGTACTTTTTCTCTTTCTGCTTGTTCAAGATCCGAAGAAATGGCTTCAGCAGATAAATTATTTCTTTGCAGAGACCGGGCCAGCTCATTAGTAGTTTTCTTGGTAGAGCAGAATATCAGAATACTGTTATATTCTGGTTTGTCAACAAGTAAATGATTTATTAATCCTATTTTCTGATGGTCGTAGCAAAGATATGCTGCCTGTAGCACTCCTTCGGCAGGCTTTGAAATAGATATGCTTATTTCTTTCGGGGCTAAAAGTATTTTTGAAGCAAGTTGACGGATTTTGGGTGCCATTGTAGCGCTAAACATTAACGTCTGCCTATTCTCGGGCAGGAAAGAGATGATTTTAATGATGTCTTCATAAAAACCAATATCCAACATCCGGTCTGCTTCATCAAGTATCAAATATTTAATAGTATCAAATTTCACATATCCCAGATTGAGATGTGAAATCAATTTGCCGGGTGTGGCGATTACAATATCAGCTCCTTGTGTCAATGCAGTTTTTTGCTGTCCCCAGTCATCTCCGTCGCTTCCGCCATAAATTGCAATAGAGTGAATACCTAATCCATATGCTATTCCCTGTACTTGCTGGTCAATTTGAACTGCCAATTCTCTTGTGGGAACCAGAATTAAAGTTGTGGTTTCACCTGATGGTTCATCAAGTATTTTATCCAATACAGGGATTACAAAAGCTGCAGTTTTGCCTGTGCCGGTTTGTGCACAGGCAACAAGATCATTTCCTGCAAGTATTTCCGGAATTGCCTGTACCTGAATGGGGGTAGCATCTTTGAAACCCATGTATGCAATAGATTCCAGTATATCGTTGTGAACTCCTAATTCTTCAAATTTCATCCGTTATTTTAAAAACCTTAATATGATTTAATAGTTAGATTACAAAGTAAAACAAAAATACCCATATAATCCGAATGGAATACGTTTAGCTTATTGTAATTATGACTCTTAGC
This sequence comes from Mariniphaga sp., assembly GCA_035645995.1. Lineage (GTDB taxonomy): Bacteria > Bacteroidota > Bacteroidia > Bacteroidales > Prolixibacteraceae > Mariniphaga. Next base: position 3,587 of record DASRQG010000044.1, read on the forward strand.
GCTAGATTTAAACTATAGAAGTAATTTTTGCCTTACTTTCTTATAATCTTCCCAATTAAATTCTTTTAAAAATGTCAAAGCTTTACTGGCACCTAAAAGAAATAATTTTTTCTTTTGTTCATCGCTCATTTGGAAATTGAGCCAGTTAAATTCGATATCAGCATCAATAAAGCAGATAAGCTGTCTGAAGTCAGGATTTTGAAGAAGAAAACCATTATCTGAATCATGTCGCATGGTACTTACCATTGATCCTATAAAACCGCGAAGGTCATCTACGTTTGCACAATTCCGCCTGTAGGAACTCAATTTCACTCCAAAAGTAGGTTTGCGTGGTAGTCGCAGAGTTTTGGTATGGAATACATTGATCGGAAAATTTGATATCATACCTCCATCCACAAATTTAACACGTTCAGGTATAGTTCCAAAGTAATTGGCTTCGTTTATCCAGTCCTGGTTGGCAGGTTTCCCGGCATCAGGAATGTTTTTTATTTCGAATGGTACAAAAAAGAAAGGTACTGACATTGAAGCACGAACCATTTTTGCAGGAGAGATTTCCCCTGTTTTAGTACCCCAGTATAAATGACCCATTTTAGGAAAGAGTACCTTTGTCTGGGTAGTCAAATCAGCTGCTATGATGTATACATGAGCAGCTGGATCATTAATTGATTCACCGGTTATTCTGTATTTAAGCCCTTTAGGAAAATGAGCTTTATCACGACCCTTCAGTAAATCATCAATAGTTTTTATCTTTAATTCTGAATTTTCGAGAACATTCTCTAACCATTTTTCGAATTCTTTTCCCGGATTTAAACCCAGATTCACAAATAATGCTTGTTTTATTTTCCGAAGGTTCCATAGCATTTTGGTAAGCAATTTCCTGAAGGGTGTACCTTCAATAATTTTCTGCACGATGTTTTTTAAAACAGGATCACCATCAACAAATTCAAATAAATCTTGACGGGCAAGTATATCCAGTACCTTTTTTGATTTCTCTTTATCAATAGAATCCATGCATGCCAGTACTAACGTATTGATTGCTCCCGCCGATGTGCCTGCTAAATGAAAAAAACGGATTCCTGCCGCTTCAAGAATGGAAGTGTATCCAACCAATGCTATCCCTAAAACACCTCCTCCTTCTTGCACCAAATCAACATACTGATAACCGTTTTTGTCGACGATATCTGAAAAACTTTTTGTTTTTAATTCTTTTGCTTCTGCTTCCAGTTGTAAAAACCCGGGCTGTGAGATAAAGTCTTCGTAAGTCATTTTTAAAGGGAATTTTAATGGTTAAAATAAATGATAGAAGATACAGAATTCATTGTAAAATGTTACGTTAAATGATCTTTATTTTGATCCGTGGGTTAATTTTAATAGTTAAAACAGAAAATTTTTAATTGCCTGATCTTTTGTGTCCCGTTGGCTCTTACTTAGTTTTAGCATTGAAAGTTGAAAAAAAACTTTTGATTTTATCAATTTGCCAACAGATTAAAATTCATTAACAGGCTTCGGGGAAAAAACATTCAAGTTTCAGTTACAATGGTTATACCAGTGTTATCAGAAGCATTCTTATCAATTGTATGTTGAAGGGGTATAAATTTACCCGGAAAAGAAATTGTAAATTGGTTTTAGAATTACTTTGTGTATAGCAAGGCAGGATTTGGTCATGATTTAATATGGTTAAAGAGTGAATTTTAAGTCGAGATAAATTAATCTGTGGCCCAGGTTTTGATTGAGCATTTTTTAAATCAGCAGCAGCAGGAACCTGTCGAATACTTATTAACTTTGCAGTATGAAGAAGCCAGGAAATATCTTTTATATTTTAATTGCAGTTGTAACAGGAGTTATGGCTGTTGGTGGTTTCTTTCAGGGGAAGTACAATGACTCTCAGGAAGTTGCTGCAGTGAAATTAATTGGGCAGGAACAATGTTTTTTAGAACAACTCAATGGAGTACCTCGATTTGGCTTGCGGGAGATTGATGTCACAACTGTATCATCAGGGCCTTTTACTTCTCTTGTAAAACATCTGCAAAAATATAAAGCAATTGTTCGCAATTCTGAAGTACAGATTTTAAATTCACTGGGATGGTATCTCTCGCAGATCGTGTTTTTCCCGGTTCGAATCCGAAAAGCAGACCTGCTTTATCCCTTTCATTATTTTTTCTGATCCATTTATTCAAAATAGTCTGTCGTTTTAAGACAGAATTTTGCATCGTTGGGTTTTAGGAGCCCATTAATTTTTTATGTTTTACATTTAATATTTATTGAAATGGATTCAGGAACATTAATAGTTTCGGCTGTTTTTATGGCTATATGTGTATTGCCATTTATTTTAATAGGCAGAGGACACAGGAAGTTAAAAAGGAAGTTTAAAAATTTGCTCAGTCTGATGGCTGAAAAGAGTGGGTGTAAATTATCAGAAAGCGATATGAGTGGAAATTTTGGCATTGGTATCGATGAAAATCATAATAAGGTTTATTTTGTCAGAAAAACCAATGATGTGATTTCAGAGAAGGAAGTTTCATTAACTGATATCAGGAATTGCAAACTGAAATCCACTACTACGTTTTTTGAAGGTGGAGATAAAGTAATAGAACAAATTGAACTCGAATTTTATAATAAAGATTCAGACAAACCGGTAGAGGTCTTTAACCTGTATAATGCAGATACAGACAGTTCAACATTAACAGGTGAACTTCAGGCAGCCGAGAAATGGGAAAGGATACTCATGGGAGCACTGAAGAAAGTTTCAGTGGTTAGGCCTTTACGGATGAAATCAAAAGCAGTAGTTTAATGCAATGATGCATGTAATTTTAAATATTTTAAAAAAGTCTTTCCATAATCAGGAAAGACTTTTTTCATTAATCGGCTATCGGTGCCGGGAGGTTGGCGGTAACGAATTTACCTGTCGGTTATGAAGCATGAGCCGGAAGCCGGAAATTATCGGTTTCCTGAACTATTATATAATTCACTGTCTGATCAATATGTAATAATATAGCACACAGCTATTCCCGGAAGTTATGTCACGACTGACAGTACAGGAGATAGTGGATATAACTACGTGTTGTATTTTGCTTCAACCAACGATTTCATAAATTTCAGTCCAACAACATTTTTCTATGAACATTGATTTAATGTATTTGATCTGAAAGGAACCCGGCATGAGTCAGTTTTTAAAGTACCTTTGCAAATGTTTTAGAAAGTAAAGAATATTTTAATTTAATAGGATACAACTTGATAAGTTTAGGAAGAATAAATACCCTTGAGGTTGTAAGAGAAACAGAAAATGGAGTTTATCTTGACGGTGGGAATTTTGGTGAAATTTTAATGCCACGGAAATTTGTCACTAATGAAATTATGGATCTGGGTCGAGCTGAAGTCTTTGTATATGCCGATTCTGACGACCGGTTGGTTGCAACAACAGAGCAACCCTATGCGAAAGCAGGTGAGTTTGCATATCTGGAAGTAGCTGAGGTTACCAAGTTTGGTGCATTTTTGGACTGGGGATTGCCTAAACAGTTGCTGGTTCCATTTAGTGAACAGCGTTCAAAAATGATTGAAGGTAAGAAGTATTTGGTATATATTTATACTGATATGAAAACTAACCGAATTGCAGCATCTGCTAAGGTTGATAAATTTATTTCAGAAACTTTACCTGATTATGAATTGGGTGATAAGGTGGAATTAGTTGTTGCTGAAGAAACTGATTTAGGTTATAAAGTAATTGTTGATAATCAGTATTGGGGAATGTTATATAAAAATCAACTGTTTCTACCCTTGTCAATTGGTGAGAACAGTATTGGCTATGTAAATAAAATTAGGGAAGACGGGAAAATAGATTTGCTTCCTGAACCAAGGGGTTATGATAAAATAGAAGATATGGCTGCTAATCTATTAAAAGTTCTTAAAGATAACAATGGATTTGTAGCTTTGTCTGATAAATCATCTCCCGAAATGATTCAGGCACTACTGGGAATTAGTAAAAAGAATTTTAAAAAAGCTGTTGGATATCTTTATAAGAAGCGATTGGTTGATTTTCAGTCTGATGGAATTAAATTAATCTCATGATAGATCCATCAATAATTATTCAGTAGAAGTGGTTTCGATTTTTCTTAACTATTCGAATAGACATGCATATTGGCCATAAAGCAGCAAATAGAATAATACAATAAGTTTGTTTTGAATGATCCTATATGAAAAAGAAATTTGGGATGAAAGCAAATTGAATTCTTTTGTTTTCTGTAAATATTAATATCAGGGAATAAGGGAACTTAGGTTATGGATTGATACCAGGAAGTGATTCTGGATGCAATTATAAGTCTTTAGCATTTATACGAACAACTTTCCCATTTTCTGATATAATCAAATCAGTGTTTTTGGCTTTCTTCTCTTCAATCAATCGTTGATGAGTAAGTTTCATACCTTTAATTATTTTTTCTCTTATGGGATTGTTAATATTCATATACTACCATCTTTTTTTAATTGGTTAAAGATACTATTATTTTTAATATAAATATCCTTTGTGAAATGACCCTCAGCGATTAGAGATGCAGGAATTGAGGAGTTATCGAAGATCATCCAATAATTGCAAATAGGGATATAAATATTAAATAAATTGGCAATTCCTGCGAAATATCGCCTAGTAACTACATTAGAAGGAACATGATGTCCCCCTTCGTAAACTCTGATTTTGATTCTTTCAACAGCTAGATCAATTGTATCAAGCCAGAAGAAAATTAAAGTTACAATGTAACCATTTTGCTGAGCTTCCAGGATTGTATTAGCATAGCTTTTTGTTGCCAAAGTAGTTTCAAAAGCAAAATCTTTTTTATTTTGGATAAGTTTTTTGATTTTTGTTAACATTAATCTTCCCGCTTCAATTGCAGCGTTTCCCGGATTTAAAGGCGAAAGTCCGCGGGCAATTTCATCGGCATTTATAAATTCCTCGCAATTTAACATTTCAGGTAAAATTGTAAAGGATGCAGTTGTTTTACCTGCTCCATTACATCCTGATATTATATATAAATGTGGCATATTCCAATTTTCTGATCAAAAAACACAAATAAAATAATGTATTTCAGCTAATATTACCGGAATGCTAGATTAAGGAGGATATTAAAAATATCTGGTTTTTTAACTATTTAAGAATAAAATTCCAGCTATTTAAGCTCAATGACAAGGTAAATGTTCAACTACTTAACTGACTTAGTGATTTCGATTTTTCTGCGTCTTAAAGTTTCGAGGTATTCATAAGTCAGAGGGCGGTACATTGTTTCGTATGATTTAAGTGCCCAATCTATGGCCTCATCTACATTTCCTAATATTTCATAACCAAGAGCAATATTTAATAATGCTTTGCTTTTTAATGATTTGGATGAAGAATTTTGTGCTGTTTGTTGCCATAATTCGAGGGCACCAAGCCAGTCGCCATTCAATGCCAGTTCATTTCCTTGACGTAGTTTAGAACTACCTGAAGCAAAAAACCTTCTTCTTTCGGGTCTCCATTTAACAGCTATGCTTTCAGCAAGCTCAAGCGCAATAACAATTCCTGTTTCGGATAATGCTTGTTTTACCGGTGTAAACCGATTGAAAAGCGCATTTACAGAAACATCTCCATCCTCCCAAAATAAAGTATCCTGCACGATTTCCCGAAGAACTACTCGTTTTTGTTGTGGATCGTAAACCCTGAACATGGCTTCATATTGTATCTGGATAGAAGCATAAATAGAAGAATAGAAATTTTCTTCGTAAGGCCTGTAGTAGGTTTCATTATTAAAATCAGTTACCACTTTAGTATTAAGGAAGTCGAGGGATAAAACTGCATCTGTTTGAAAAGTATCTGTGAGGGCATTCACATAGTCCCATGATAGCTCGGGAGCAGGCTTTTCATTAGAAGAAGGTTTTATAAACCTTGCCTCGGGAATAACATATTCATATCTGCCAGATTCAAACAAAAGTTCACCCAACGCTTTTAATGTTGTATCTGCCATCTGTACATCATGAATTACAGTGTCCAGATTAAATCTTTTTTCATAAAATATTTTTTGCAAAGAGTCGGTGTGCAGATTGGTGTAAGTATCATCAACAGCTTGTGTTACAAGAGTCAGGCTTTGTATTGATGAAGGAAGTTCTTTTTGCGCCTGTAGAGGAATATCTACAACGAGACTACGGGTTGGTAAACAGGAAACAGCTAACATACCTAACAGTAAGAATGACGTAATATGAAAGGTTTGTTTCATCCTGTTTTTCATTTTTTTCATGTTGATATTAATAAATTCCAAAGTATTTTCTCAAAAACCATTCCACGCTTAATAAGACGATAAGAACAAAGAAAAGCCATCGCTGGTTGAGAAAGTCGGTAATTATTTGTTGATATTGGCTTACCGGTTTCAGATGGTTGCTATTTGTCAGAT
>DASRQG010000045.1:0-7301 GCA_035645995.1 Mariniphaga sp.
AATCAGGAAATTTCAGAAGGTGTCCATCTAATCTCTTTTAAACGCGATTATGAATTTATTCCCGGACAAGTCATTAAAATAGCACTTGACAACCAACACCCACCCCGCATCTATAGTATTTGCAGCGGAAACAAGGATTCAGAAATATCTGTTCTTTTTAATATTAAAAAAGGAGGATTAGTGACACCACGGATGGCAGCTCTGATTCCCGGTGAAAAAATACTAGCTTCAGCACCATATGGCAATTTCCTCGGGAATGATGATCCTGCATGGTGGATTGCCACCGGTACAGGTATAGCTCCTTTTTACAGCATGCTTCAATCGGGATATCAAAAGAATAAGAAATTGATTCATGGGGTTCGTTTCCTGAATCAATTCTACTTCGAGGATGAGTTCGAAGCGAGCTTCAACGAGCAATACATAAGATGTTGCTCACGTGAACCCTCATGCAACACTTTTCACGGACGCATAACCGACTACATTCAGCAACTCGATACCCTGCCGGATTTAAATTACTTTCTTTGCGGCAGTGCAATTATGGTAGTAGAAGTCCGTGACTTACTTATCTCGAAAGGAGTACCATTTACGAAAATAATGTCGGAAATATATTTCTAAGCTTTCCCTATAATGTATTTATCATTCCTGTGAAAACTTATTTTTGAGGTGTAAGTCTTAGTACTTTTCCGGGGTCATTAAGCACCACATAAATGGCTCCATCGGGACCAGTAGCTACATCACGCACGCGACCGGCACCTTTAAGGATAACCTGCTCATGAATCACACGATCATCTTCTAATTGAAGTAAACGTACTTCCTCATACTTAAGTGCTCCTACCAGCAGTCTGTCCTGCCATTTTTCAAACAGGGAGCCTGTATAAAAGTCGAGTCCACATACAGCTATAGAAGGTTTCCAATAAAAGTTAGGTTGTTCCATTCCCGGCAAATGTGTCAAATCAGTAATAACCGATCCATTATAATTTCTGCCATAAGTAATGGTTTCCCAACCATAATTCTTCCCGGCTTCTATTAGATTTAGTTCATCACCACCCATCGGACCATGCTCAGTTGTCCATAGTTTGCCGGTGCGGGGATGAATAGCCATACCTTGTATATTGCGGTTACCCAAACTGTATAAAGTTTCTAATGCCTCACTGTTATACAAATACGGATTATCATTAGGAATTGATCCATCTTTATGAATTCGGTGAACTTTACCATTTGGCCGTGTCATATCCTGGGCCTGTGATCCGGCACCCCTGTCACCAATAGCGAAATACAGATATCCCCATGGGTCGAAAACAATACGACAGCCATAGTGATGACGGGTGGTACGATATGTTTCGTGTGGAGCTTCAAAGATAACTTCTTCATCAGTCCAGGTATTATCAATAATTTTAGCCCTTACCAATCTTGTCATAGCAGGTGGCCTGTTATCCTGGAACTCACTGAGTGCATGGCTATATGCCAGATAAATCCAGCCATTCCTTTCATATTCAGGGTCAACAGCTACATCCAACAAACCACCTTGTCCTTCATGAAGTATTTCTGGTGTGTTCTTAACAGGCTCAGGCTGTAGCTGCCCATTTTTAACCATCCGTAATCTTCCGGGTCGTTCGGTAATAAGTGCAGTTTGTTCATCTATAAAATCAATGGCCCAGGGAATCTCCAGGTTATCAGCAAACACTTCTGCTGCCATAAAATAATCCATAGTCTCTACAGTTTCAGGAACAGGTGGCCGCTGTACTCCTTCCTCTTTCTCAATCGTTCTGATATAATTTACAACAGCCCTTATTTCATCATCCGACATTGAATTTTCATAGGAGGGCATTCCCAGATGAGGAATTCCATGTTTGATGTTTCGAACTATATAACTATTCTCCGCACCAAACTGCCACACTCCGTCGACCATACTTGAGGCCATTCCGCCATCAAGATCAGCCCCGTGGCATTGGGCACAATACTGCTGATACAATGAAGCAGCGTCAATCTGGGCATATATTTTTCCGGTAGAAAAAAATGTAATAAGAAGCACAAACAGAGTGCCTGAAATTAGATTTAAAGATTTCATGAATTTTGATTATAATCGTACTACATTAATAATGCATGAAATACAAAAAGGTTTACTCTGTAAAGAGAATTTTTGTTCATAAAGCTCTTCCTGAATCAAATTAGGATAAATTGAATAGCAATGCAGACATTAAACAGAAGGTGCTAAAAGTACTTTCTCAATACAATTCCATAATAAACCGGAAGTTTTATTCCAACTAAAGCTCTCTGCCTGTTTTAATCCCAACGAAATCAGTTTGGATTGTAAATTTTCATTGGTTGCTAATAAATACATAGATTCCGCAATTTGAAGGGTGTTGTTCGGATCGACATACATCACTGCTTCACCACCAACCTCAGGCATTGATGTTGTGTTGGAACAAACAACCGGAATACCGGAACTCATACCTTCAGCGATTGGTATACCAAAACCTTCGAAAAAAGGAATATATATAAGTGCCAAAGCAGCTCCATAAATTGATTGTAACTCTGACTCTGCGACTCTGCCGGTGAATATAACATCTTCCCTGGCTGTCATAGTATTGAAGAATTGTCGTATTTCAGAGGTTTTATGCATTTCCCCACCTACTATTAAAAGCTTTGTAGGATGTTTGTGCAAGCCTTTAAATCTTTCAAAAGCCTTTAGTAGGCCGGTAATATTCTTCCTGGGATGCAATGCACCAACATACAAAAAATAAGGCATCCCACCGGTATATTTATGTCGGGTTGATTCCTTTTGTTTTATGGGTGCAGGCTTAAAACCAGACTTAATGCCATTATAAACTACATCGATATTTGAAGCATCAATACCATATGATTTTGAAATATCTGATTTGGAGTACTCTGAAACCGTAGCAATACGACTCGCCTTTCGGGCAAACTTTGGGAAGAAATAATTATAATACCAGCTGGTCATCCCGGGTAAATCCTGAGGGCGATGGTAAAAACTAATATCATGAATAACAGCAATTTGTGGCACTAAAGAACGCATGGATAAATACCCATCGGGTGATAAAAACAAATCAGCTTTCAGCTTTCTTAAAATATTAGGTATCCGGTGTTCGAACCACAAATAATACAGAACCGGATGTCGGGCAGGAGGACCTATTACTACCGGAGTAATATTATCGGAGAATATAAATTCATCGAAATATGGCCTGTCAAAAATAAACATAAATTCATGTTCAGGATGGGTCGTAGTTATACGCTTCAACGTTTCATACATAAACCAGCCAATTCCTTCCAAACGGTCTTTTAACAATAGTCTTGTATTGATTGCTATTCTCATACTACCAGATGAATTTAACTATAAAATTGAAAATTAACGCTACCAGCGATATTTTCCTGAATGAAAACATGAAACTACTATTTGAGTTGAAGCATGAATTTCTCATGATAATTAATCAATTTTCATCAAAACCCTATTCATTCAACCTTGTTTAATACTTGTTGCATTGTTAACACAAAAGCGAAACAACAACCATATGTTAATTCACGGTATTAAAGAAAGAAGCAGAATATTTATTAAAGATACATAAACCCATAAATTATTACGAACTTTGAAAGGCGTTAAACCACTTATATTGCATGGAAATATAATGAGATACAAAAAATTTAATTTCTATAGGTTTATTTTTAATCTCAGCAGAAATTAACAACATCAAACAAAACAAGCACAATTTATACTGCATTTATTATTGAATTTAAAAGAATTAAAACTTGAAAAGAAAATTCATTACAAATCTCATTTTGCTACTGTTCCTCAACCTGTTGGTAAAGCCTTTCTGGATTTTTGGAATAGACCGCACAGTTCAAAATGTAGTAGGGGATGAAAACTATGGGTTTTATTTCGCATTATTTAATTTTTCTTTAATTCTGAATATCCTTCTTGATGTCGGAATCACTAGTTTTAACAACCGTAATATTGCTCAGCATAATTTCCTTTTATCAAAACACTTCTCATATCTCGTCAGCCTTAAACTCCTATTGGCAATAGCATATACCATTGTATCCTTATTAATAGCAAGTATCATTGGCTACAATAAACTTCAAATTCAACTACTTCTGTTTCTGATATTTAATCAGTTCCTAGCTTCCTTCATATTGTATTTAAGATCTAATATTAGTGCTTTACACCTTTTTCGAACCGATAGCTTGATCTCTGTTCTGGATCGGACATTAATGATTGCTATTTGTAGTTTTTTATTATTCAACAATTTTCTGAGACAGCAATTTTCAATTCAGTGGTTTGTTTATGCTCAAACAGCTAGTTATTCAATTACTGCACTAATTACTTTTTTCATTGTCTTAAGAAAGTCAGGCAGGTTCAGAATAACTATAAAGCCTGCATTTTATTTAGTTTTCCTGCGTAAGTCTTATCCTTATGCTATTTTAATACTGTTAATGGCATTGTATAATCGTATCGATTCAGTGATGCTGGAAAGAATGCTCCCTGGTAATCGAGGTCAGGAGCAGGCTGGTATTTATGCCCAGGCATTCCGTCTCATGGATGCAATTTCCATGGTAGGTGTTCTTTTCGCAGGATTACTACTTCCAATATTTGCAAAAATGATAAAGCAAAACCAATCAGTAGTCCCTATGGTCAAACTATCCTATACGCTAATCATGATACCAGCTATATTTCTTGCAGTGACCAGCATCTACTATGATGAGGAAATTATGTCGGCACTATATACTACAAACACAATTTATTCCTCAAACCTCCTGGGAATACTCATGATTGGTTATACAGGCATTGCAACTACATACATTTTTGGAACCTTGCTTACAGCGAATGGAAGCCTTAAATATCTTAATATAATGGCTTTCACCGGCATGATTATCAATGTGAGTTTAAATATCATACTCATTCCACGATTGGAGGCATATGGTTCTGCTTATGCAAGTATGATTACTCAACTATTTACAGGTGGTTTGCAACTTATCATGGCACTATATATTTTTAAATTCAAATTGGGATTCAAATATATCCTTCAACTTCTATTTTTTACAGTCATTGTTTTTGCTTTGGCTCATTTTACTCAATCAATTGAAAAATGGTTGATTGGTTATATTATTTCAATTGCAGGTTCTGCAGTTGCAGCTTTTCTGCTAAGGCTTATCAGCATAAAAGGGATGTTGAATATTTTAATGTATAAATAGAATGAAAAATCCAACTGCAAGTGACCTCCAACAAAATGAACAATATGAACTTATACATGAGTTAAAGCATCATCAAATAAAAGATTTTGTAATAGATCAGATCACCAGAGACAGTAAACTCATTAAAGGATATATGTATTATCAGATTATGATGATCCTTTTAGGCATATTTTTTATAACCCGATCGCTAATTCTTGCTCTAAAAGGCAACTTCGAACCATTGTTCTACCTGTTCCTGGGATTGATTATAACTTTTACGCTGTTAATTCTTATACATGAATTATTACATGCTCTGGCTTTTAAATTTACCGGTGCAAAAAAAGTAATTATTGGTGCCAATCTTAAAAGGTTTATCTTTTATGCAGCAGCCGATTATCATGTACTCAACAGAAAACAATTCACTATGGTAGCGCTTATGCCTCTGATAATAGTTAAGCTGGTTTCGATAGCCGGTATCCTATATTATCTAGAGCATCCGGCAGTGTACCTCTGGATATTCATTATTTGTGCCCACAGTCTTTTCTGTTCAGGAGACATTGGAATGCTGAACTATTTATATCATGATATGGATTCCGAAATTTATACTTTTGATGTTGTAGGTGTGAAGAAAAGTTACTTTTACCGCAAAAAGTAAGATCATTAATATAGATATCCATTAATTATCGCAGAATAATATTTTCCCAACTACCTGTTTTATTGTAACTTTACTTCAAAAACCAAAATTATGGCTACAAAAAATAAAAGCTTTGTTTCGCGGAGGAACTTTTTAAAAGTTTCTGCAGCAACAACCGCCGGAATTTCCTTATTGTCGTTAAACAGTTGTAATGTTGGAGATGTACCCTCTCCGATGAAAAGGAAATTTGGAAACTTTGATTTCAAAGTTACTACCATAGGGTTAGGAGGCCAGGCATCGCTACAATGGACTCCGGAAGATGAAGATCCAGTTGCAATAATTTTAAAAGCATTCGATTTAGGAATTAATTACTTTGATACATCAAATCTTTATGCAGGGAGTCAGATGAATTACAATGAGGCTTTCCGGCAAAAGAATCTTATTCCGGGAGAAGCAGATTATAACCAGGATCTCCGGGAATCAATATGGCTGACAAGTAAAACAGCTATACGCTGGGGCAATCCTGATTGGCCTGAACGTGAAGGTGTCAGAAACTGGTCGAATGGAGAAAATGTAAAATGTGCAGTTGATGATGTAAGACGTTCGTTAACGCAAATGTTTGGAGATAATAAAGGCTGGTACCCCGAAGGTTCTTATCTCGATATGGTTCTCATACATACCTTGCACAATACTGCGGAAATTGATGTACTTTACGAAGGACTTGAAACTCCGCTAAACCCTAACGGGAATTTTGGAGCATTAGTTGCTTTGCGTGATCTACGCGATGGAACCAATCATACAGGAATGAATCCCCGGAATGAAAAGCTTATACGACACATTGGTTTTTCAGGTCATAATAACCCACCCGCAATGATTGATATGATTCAACGTGATGAATGGGGGATTCTGGAAGGAATGCTAATTGCCATTAATGCAAACGACAGGCAGATGTTCAACATGCAGCATAATGTTATCCCGATAGCTGAAGCAAAAGGTATGGGGATTATTGGCATGAAAACTTTTGCCGATGCAGCTATGTACCACAAAGAACCAACATGGTCTAATAAACCTGAACATGTATTTCGCGAGGTAGGTCAGCCAGGTTTACCTAGCCGGCCATTGATTGAATATTCACTGACAACACCTGGAGTACATACACTTATAATCGGCATTGGCCATATCGATGATGATCCTTTGAAATGTCAACTGGTGCAAAATTTCTATGCTTCACAGATTGATCCTAACGGATTGACATCCAAAGAAAGACAAGAAATTGAGTTGTTAGCTGCCGGAGTAAAAAATGGCAAGACCAACTACTTCCAAATGGGAAAGGAAGAATTAGCCGGTCCGCGCTTGATCCAAAAGTCAGAAAATAATGGAAAAAATATTCTTACATGGCAAACAGCTTATGCAGGCGATTATCCTGTTGATCATTATGAAGTAATAGTTGATGGAAAGATGGCCGGGGAGTTAGAACACA
>DASRQG010000046.1:0-5479 GCA_035645995.1 Mariniphaga sp.
AAAATTCTAGGACCTCGTTTCGGAGTTAAAACAATAGTCGGGTTCGTGCTAACATCAATTTTTATTGACGGAATCGCCTACCTACGACCAGTAAGCGATGCACCTTTGGTAAATGACATCTTACTATCGAGTGTTTTTGCCGGTGTATTGGTAGGATCGGGATTAGGCTTAATTTTCAAATCAAGAGCAACTTCCGGTGGCTCTGATATCATTGCGATGATAATAGGAAAGTACACACACATTCAACTTGGCAAACTAATGATTTATGTTGATTCCGGCATTGTTTTAATGGGTCTGGCTGCATTCCAGGATTGGCATATTCCCCTTTACTCATGGGTTGTTATATATATAACCGGTAAATCAATCGATCTCATACTTGAAGGAGCAAGTTATAATAAAGCATTGATAATAATCTCTAAAAAGCATTCAGACATTAAGCATAAAATATTAACTGATCTTGAACGGGGAGGTACCTACCTCAAGGGTGAGGGTATGTACACCGGAGAAGAAAAACAAATCATTTATACAGTAGTAAGTCGCCGTGAAGTTGCCATTCTGCAGGAATACATAAGCTCAATTGACCCTGATGCTTTTATTATGGTGATGGATGCAAGAGAAATTTTAGGAGAAGGTTTTCAGAGTTTACGAAAAAAAGTGGAAGCCGGTTAACAGGATTTTTTCACCATATAAAAACATTAGTTATCTGCTTCTGTAATTAAATAAACCGGCACCTGTTTTAAAATGTTATTTTTTATTAAAGTGGAGTATAAAGCCTTTCATTTTTTATAAATTTGAACCTGTTCAGAAATCAAAAACAATCCATGGGTAAATCACTTTTATCTTTAATAACTATTTTTTGTTTTATTGCCATTCAAGGATACAGTCAATCGGTAGGACTTGTATTAAGTGGTGGAGGAGCAAAAGGAATTGCACATATTGAGGTAATAAGGGCTCTTGAAGAAAATAATATTCCAATAGACTACATTGCCGGTACATCAATAGGGGCTATTGTAGGAGGATTATATGCTTCTGGCTATTCTCCGGATGAAATGGAAGAGTTATTTAGGTCGGATGATTTTTATTTTTGGTCGACCGGCCGCATTCAAAAAGAATACAGATACCATTTTACCCGGCCTGAAGCCAATCCTTCATGGATTGAACTAAGACTTGCACGCAAGGAAGACAGAATTACAGTTCTACCTCCGTCAAGTATTATTCCCGAAGTTCAAATGGATTTTGCTTTTATGGAATTACTTTCAGCTACTAATACTGCCTGCAGCAATAAATTTGACAGTTTGATGGTACCGTTTTTTTGTGTAGCTACCGATATTCATTCAAGTGAACCGGTTGTATTGCGTGATGGAGACTTAAGTGAGGCAATCAGAGCTTCAATGACATTTCCAATTTATTTTAAAGCAATTGAAATTGATGGCAAATTGCTTTTCGATGGAGGAATAGTTAATAATTTTCCACAGGATATAATGGAAGATATATATAAACCCGATATTATCATTGGGCACAAAGTTGCTGACGGGGCCGGTGAGCGTGATAGTGATAACATTCTGGAGCAGATTACTACTATGGTAATGCATCCTACCAATTATGAAATTCCACCTGAAAAAGGAATCCTGCTGGAAACCAAATTTAACAACATCAGTTTACTCGATTTTCAAAAATATGATTTTATAGCAGAAGAAGGAAGAAAAACTGCGGAACAATATATCGACAGTATAAAAAACAGAGTTTCAAGACGTGTAAGCATCGAAGAAGTAAAAAGGAAACGAAATGAGTTTAATCGAAAAAAACCAGAACTTTATTTTCAAAACATTCAGGTTGAAGGTGTCACCGACCCTATGCAGCGCAGGTTTATTATTCAGTCGATGAAGCACAATTATAACATTATCTCTTTAAAAGAATTAAAAACTGAATACTATAAATTGATAGCCAATGAACATCTGAAATCTATAAGGCCTCAGGCATATTACAACCCTGAAACCGGATTTTATGATCTGCATCTTAAAGTAGAGCCCGAGAAGAAAATGCGCGTAAATATGGGTGGTAACATTTCCACAAAACCAATTAATCAGGGATTCGTGAGCCTTGATTACCGCACCTACCACAACAGAGCCTACACCTTAAGCTCGAATATTTATTTTGGCAGATTCTATAGCTCCTTTCAATTAGGAGGCCGGATAGATTTTCCAACTGCACTACCATTTTATCTGGCAGGTTATTCAACTTTTAACAGGTGGGATTTTTTCTCCTCCAGTTCAGAGCTATTTTTCGAAGATGTTCGTCCGCCATATATAATACAGGGTGAATATAATCTTCGATCAGAAGCAGGGGTGCCTTTAGGACTTCATTCCAAACTTTTTGCAGGTCTCTCGTTTTCAAATTCTAATGACGAGTATTATCAAACCGATGTATTCTTAAAGGAGGATAAACCTGACCAGACAACTTTTAATGCATTTTCCGGCCAGGCAGGTTATGAACGAAATACCTTAAATTATAAACAATATGCCACTGAAGGAGAATATACATCTGTAACAGCTCAATATGTCACAGGCAGGGAAATGAATAAGCCAGGTACCACCTCAAACACCCAACGAAGAATTGCACAGCATAATGATTTCTTCAGAATACAGGCTAAGTCGTTGAAATATTTCAATTTCGGCAAACAGTTTACATTAGGAGCACAGGTTGAAGGAGTATTCAGTAATAAAGATCCATTCCAAAATTACAGATCAACAATGCTCTCGGCACCGGGTTACTACCCTACTCCTCACAGCCGCTCTTTGTTCCTGGTCAATTTTCATTCAAATAATTACCTGGCCGGAGGTTTAAAGACTATTTTTCATCTTAACCCAGCATTACACCTCAGACTGGAAGCACATACGTTCCTTCCTGTAAAAGAGGAATTACCAACTCCTGAGCTAACAGTTATAAAACACGAAAACTTTTTTTCAAATTATTATCTGCAAGGAATGGCAGCACTGGTTTATCATACCGGTGTAGGCCCGGCAAGTATTTCTCTTAATTATTACGATAAATCAAATACTAAATTATATTTTACCCTCAATTTTGGTTATATCTTATTCAATAAAAGAGGTTATTAATGTGGCCTTACATTACAGATGATTTATAAAAAATTCCTAAACATGAACAGTAGAGTTTATATTCATACTATTTTCAGTGCTAAGTGCAGGAAGAGTAATGAAGAACCGGCTACCTTTCCCTTTGTTACTTACTACCCTTATTTTTCCACCAAGCCGGGTTACAAACTCTTTACAAAGTACCAAACCCAGACCCGATCCCTTTTCACCCAAAGTACCAATCGTACTTGAATATGTATTTAATTTAAACAAAGCTGCTTTCCGGGCATCATCTATTCCAATTCCTTCATCAGCAACCTCTATTTCAATATACTCCAGCTTTTTTCGTGCCATCACTTCTACCTTTCCCTTCGAATGTGAAAATTTTATTGCATTGGTAATCAGATTTTGTAATATTGATTTCAACATTCGTTTATCAGCATGAACAAAATATTTTTCAGACACTGATTCAGATAGACTGATTTCTTTCATGGTAGCTGTAGGTGTCATAATCTCAAAAACCTCTTGTACTAAAGATTTCAATTGACAAATTTCTGCATTTATTCCATGTTGCCCTGACTGTACATTAACCCAATCAAGCAAATTTGTAAGTACATCCAGCGTAGGTTTAGCAGAAAGATTTATGTATTGCAGAATCTGTTTAATCTTACTTCTTTCAAAATTTTCAAAATTTTCCAAAAGCATATCTGTAAAGCCGATGATACTATTAAAGGGTGTTCTTAAATCATGGCCTATCACTGAAAATATCTTATCCTTAGTGGCATTTAACTCCCGTAATGTATTTTCAAATATTTTATTTTCAGTAATATCACGAATAACTGTACCATATAATCGATTTTTCTCACCCAGCTCAATGGGAAAAGCAATTGCCTGGATAGCTTTTACCCCCTGATCTTCTACAAATATTTCATACTCAAAATATTTATTAAACGTCTCTTTATTTTCAGAGGTAATTATTTGCTGAAACACTTTATTTGCATCCTGTTTGCTTTTAAATCTACCATGCTGTACCTTATAATATAATTCTGTAAATTTCCTACCCAATGCATCTTTACGATTTATTCCTGTAATACGTTCAGCCCCTGAATTCCAAATAACAATAGTACCGTTTTTCTCGAAAATAATAATGCCATCTCCTATTTGATCAATGATATTCTTTAGTTTTGTCTCACTAACATTTAACGCCTGCTGGAGCTTTTTTTGTTGTGTTATATTCCTACATACATTTATATAAGCTTGAGTTCCATTCCAAATTATTTTATGGGCGATAACATCAACATTAAATAATTTACCATTTTTACTTTTATGAATGGCCTCAAACCTGGTATTGCCTGTTTGTAGCAAATCTTGGATATTTTGCATGATTGCTTCTTTATTTCCGGAAGCATCAATATCAGCAACAGATGTCCCGACAAATTCTCTATATGTTCTTTGATATTTTTTACATGCAGCCTTATTAACTGATAAGATTATCCCACCATCTGAGAGAATAAATATATAATCACCCGCATTTTCGAAAAACTTTTTATAATTTTCCAACTCAAGCCCTTTTATTCTGCTTGATTCAAATAAGCTTGATTCAAAAAGCTCTAGTTCTTTTATTATTTTTGGATAAATTACATCAGGTGGCAGACTTGAAATGATAAAATTCTTCAACTGCTTAAAATCAGTTTCTATGTCTTGAGCCATTTTGTTTAGTTTTAGTATGTAAATAAAGCAGGTGGAAAATTCAATTTTAATTACCACCTATATCATATCAATTGAGTTGTTAAGTAATACTATCCGACAAAGGTTAATATTGAATGCACCAATCGTATATTCAACTTGGTGCATCTCAGAACTTTTTCATTTTTATTTAGTACAGCTAATAGTGATTTTTTTCTTACTATTCAATGTACAAAATTTTTAAATGATAACTATGAAAAGATTAATTTTATTTAGACAGGAAAAACAATTATCTTTTATTTAGAAACAATTAAGGTAAGCGTTAAATTTATTGACCATTACAGGCAGGCTTTGTATCTTTATAAGGAATAAAATTAAAAGTTATGAAGAAACAATTGGGAAGCTTAAGGTTAGAAGCAGTACAAGGAGATATCACACAACAATCAGATATTACAGCAGTTGTAAATGCGGCAAATGCCCAATTAGGTCCGGGAGGTGGTGTTGCAGGTGCAATTCACAAAGCAGCCGGCTCCGAATTAGCTACTGAATGCAAAAAACTAGCACCCATAAGGCCTGGGGAAGCAGTTATTTCAGGAGCCTATAACCTCCCGAATAAATATATAATACATGCGCTTGGTCCTGTTTATGGAATGGATAAACCTGAAAACATTTTACTCGCTGATTGTTACAGAAATGCTATT
>DASRQG010000047.1:0-6382 GCA_035645995.1 Mariniphaga sp.
TAAAAAATGAGGTTAATTATTTCTGGATAGTCATTTCATTACTTATAGGATTATTCAGTCATATCAGTCGAACAATCAGATGGCAGATTATGATTGAACCGGTAAGCCATAGACCGGGATTTACAAATACCTTTCTGTCAGTAATGATCGGATACCTCATGAATCTAGCATTTCCACGCATGGGAGAGGTTTCACGCTGCGGTGTTATGGCACGGTATGAAAAAATATCATTCAGCAAATTATTGGGAACTGTAGTAGCAGAAAGAGCAGTGGACATGGTGTCACTGTTAGTTCTGCTTGCAATTGTGATTGTGTCACAATTTCGACAAGTATTGAGCTTCATGGATAAAAATCCTGAAATTCAAACTAAATTAGAAGCATTGGTTACCTCTCCAATACTGATTTTAGGAGTTCTGGGGTTGTTGCTCCTGATGTTCATTTTCAGAACTACTCTGGAAGGTACTAAGTTCTATAAAAAGTTTGTAGATATACTTCGTAATCTTAAAGAAGGATTTATATCAATTGGGGCAATTAAGCAAAAGGGTTGGTTTTTATTTCATTCTGCTGCAATTTGGATCCTGTATTATCTGATGCTATATGCAGTATTCTTTGCATTTGATTTCACAAGCGGGTTAAGCCCGATTGCCGCACTCACTACATTTGTTCTTGCCAGTTTTGGCATGGTAGCTCCTGTACAAGGAGGTATTGGTGCCTGGCATTTTATGGCCATAGAAGGCTTGGCTCTTTATGGTGTAGTGTACGAAAATGCAGTTATCTTTGCTTTTGTTGCACATGCATCAATGACCTTAATGATGATAATAATGGGATTACTCTCGCTGCTCGTATTGCCATTTATAAATCAACGAAATTCCATCTCCACTGATGCTGTGACGTTCAACGAACAATAACTGTAGGTTAAAAATAAAAACATGAGCATAGAACTCTTTATTGCACGCAAGTTATTTTTTGAAAAAAGCTCCAGAAAGTTATTATCGCAGAATATTATCCGGATAGCTTTGGTAGGTATTGCTTTGGGACTTGCAGTAATGATTATTTCTGTTGCTGTTATTACAGGTTTTAAAAACGAAATACGAAATAAGGTCATAGGATTTGGATCCCATATTCAAGTTATAAATTTCGATTCAAGCAATTCATATGAAACCAGGCCAGTATCAAGAAACCAACATTTCATTGATACATTACAACAATTGAAAGACGTCAGGCATGTACAGGTTTTCGCTACCAAACCCGGAATGATAAAAACTGACGAGTACATTCAGGGGATTGTGTTTAAAGGAGTTGACACAAGTTATGACTGGTCCTTTTTCAGACAGAATATGGCTGAGGGAAATCTGCCTGCATTAAATGATAGTGTACGTTCCGATCAGATTTTAATTTCTGAGCAAGTGGCAGATTTGTTGGAAGTAAAAATTGGTGACCGGGTTGTACTTTATTTTGTAAATGAAGATGAGAATCTTCCCCGTATGCTGCAACTCACTATAAGTGGCTTATACCGAACCAGCCTTGAGGAATTCGACAATCTGTTTGTAATAGGTGACCTTCAGCAAATACAACGGTTAAACAATTGGAAAAGTGACCAGGTTAGCGGGTTTGAAATTTCTATAAACCATTTTAATCGTATAGATGATATAGAACAGCATGTAAGAAATACAGTACTTAATTATAGTGTAGAAAATGATGCCATATTACGTACTACCACAATTACCCGTGAGTATCCTCAAATATTTGACTGGTTATCAATTCTTGATATGAATGTTTGGGTTATACTAATATTGATGGCGCTGGTAGCCGGATTTAATATGATTTCGGGATTGTTGGTATTGATTCTGGAACGGAGCAAAATGATAGGGGTGCTAAAAGCATTGGGAAGTCCCGATTGGAGCATTCGTAAAATATTTCTGTATTTATCGGCCTTCCTGACTACCAGAGGAATGCTTTGGGGGAATCTTGCTGGTTTAAGTTTTGTCTTACTGCAGCATTACTTTGAGATTATAAAACTGAATCCCACCACCTATTACGTCGATGTTGTTCCGGTTAATTTTTCATTATTACATTTGGTTTTATTAAATTTAGGCACCATTGCCGCAACGACCTTAATGTTAGTAGTTCCAAGTTACCTGGTAAGTAAAATATCACCCGAAAAAACCATAAGGTTCGATTAATGTTATTATTGCAAATGCGCATCACTCCTGAAAATATAAAATCAGCCCTTGAAGGAAAACTTCGAGGCATTGAGTCACATCAAAAGATGATGCCACCCAACAGAAAATTAAAGGCTGCCGAAGCAGATAAAAAAAGGTTGAAGCCTAGTAGTGTTCTATTGCTCTTATTTGAAGAAGATCAATTACTAAAAATTTGCCTGATTAAGCGGCCTGTTACAATGAAACATCATGCCGGTCAGGTTGCTTTTCCGGGAGGCAGAATTGAACCAGGAGAAACTGCACTGGAAACAGCACTTCGTGAAACTTGGGAAGAAATAGGCATTACTCATTATCAGATTGAAGTATTAGGTCAACTTTCAGAACTATTTGTAGATGTCAGTGGATTTCTTATTCGACCTTTTGTCGGGTGGCTCAAAAGTGCTCCCGCTTTTAAAATCAATAAAGCAGAAGTTGATAAAATTATTCTGTTCCCCTTAATTGAATTCAGGAATATGCTTGAGGAAACAGAGTTAGATACTGCAACAGGAAAGCTTACAGTTCCTTGTTTTAATTTTGAAGGAGATATTATTTGGGGAGCAACTGCAATGATTCTTTCAGAATTTTACGATGCTCTGGATGAAAGCCTTATTCAGGAATAATATTACAATAATGCTGGTAATTGTGTAATACACGATCTACAAAATTAACAGCTTCCTTTCCACGTTCATATTCCCGCACAGTTGTAGAATCCTGTCCCCGGATTAATGATACCTCATTTTTGAGATAATAACTAACATCACCCCATAAATGATTATCCCTTCCTTCATTATAAGCTATTTTACGTGCTTTTAAAACAGGTCCCAATCCTATATTGTATGAAGCAAGTATAAACTTTATCCGTTCAGATGAATCCGGTACTGCCTCCTCAAATTGTTTTTCAAGCCAATCCAAGAGTTGAATTCCGCCTTCAACATTTTGACCAGGATCCGTAATGTCTTTCACCCCATACGATTCTGCAGTAGAAGGCATAAGTTGCATTAGTCCAACAGCACCACCCCAGGAGACCACTTCCGGCTCAAAACGTGATTCATGAAATATAATTGATGAAATAAGCCGCCAATCCCAATCGTATTTATCAGACAACCTCTTTACAAGATCATCATAAGCAGAAATTTTTCCTCCCGAAATTGTATGATACTCACTAAAAAATCTGGCTGCAATTCTGGGACTTTCAAAATATGAATGATAGATTTTTCTATAAGCAGCAGTTTGTTTGAACTCAAAAATCCATTCATCAAGATAAGCTTTCAATTCATGAGCTTCTTTCCTGACAGCCCATGCTATATTTTGAGGATAACTAATTTTTAGCGAAACATCAAGGTTTGGATAATATGATCGATATAATATTGCGAGATTTTCATCACAAACCGTATAATTTATTTCTCCCTCTGAAACCATTGAAACAAGTTGTTCAACTTGATTTACTGAATCTTGTTTTATATGAATCTCACCTCCTATTTCTTCAGATAATTGTTGAAGGCGATTTTCATAGGGGGTATGAGGATTTATATGAATGGCTTTATTAACAAGCTGTTCGGGGTCTTGAATAAACGTAGTATCAGATGAAGCATACTTTAGCTTTCGTTGTACAATCACCTGCCGGGTCTGTTTTAAAGGTGTGGTAAAAGCAACTTCTTTTTGTCGATCACGAGTAATGGTAATATTAGTTGCAAGAATATCGTAAGATCCGTTTTTAAGTCCTTTAATAGATTCTTCCAAGTTGTTACTAATTATAAAATTAGATTTTATTCCAAGTTTTTTACAAAGAGCTTGTATCAGTTCATACTGGTACCCCATAGGTTTTCCTCTGTAAATGAAATAATTGATAGAATTATAATCAACAGCCACATTTAAAACTCCCCTTTGTTTAATATCATTAAAATCGGCTAAATCTCCCAGATCATCATCCTGGGTTCTTTTCAAGTAAGCAAAAATGGAGTATAGAGCCACAATGAGCAAAAAGAGATAAATGAAATACAGGTAATATTTCTTTTTAATTGGTATCATTAATCATAAAACGACCAAGCTACACCCATTCTAAAGGTACGCCTGTTCATCGGATAACCAGGAATTGTATAGTATTCTTTATTTATAAATTCTGTCCCTAAATTCATTAACTTAAAAAAAACACGTGTACGTTTAAGGCGCAGGTTTGCATATACATCAAGATAAGGAAAATCTCCTGTTTTTACTTGATTTTGTATATAAAACATTCCTGTAGAAGGATTATACATGTCAGCA
Organism: Mariniphaga sp.; assembly: GCA_035645995.1. Classification (GTDB taxonomy): domain Bacteria; phylum Bacteroidota; class Bacteroidia; order Bacteroidales; family Prolixibacteraceae; genus Mariniphaga. The sequence goes on from DASRQG010000047.1 coordinate 4,464, forward strand.
TAAAAAGATGTATAATATCTCATATCAGCACCTATTTGGGTAAAAAGAACTTTAGAAATTACAAACCTAAAATTTGTAGATAAGAAGGCTGACAAATCAGGTAGATGTAAAACATCATTATTGGAAGCTTTTTGCCAAAGTAATCGGGTTCTGAAATGGAGGTTGCCGAGTACAAAATTCTTGTCTGCATGAGCAGAAAGCACCAATAACTGCCCATTATCCTGAGTTGGAATTCCCTCCGCGTTGTTATATATATAATTATTTATAAGCGAATAATTAGCTTTTAATAAAGTATGTCTTCCGGGTAGTCTGATGCTTCCACTCATTGTCATCTTTTGTTCCATGTTAAAATCATTTTTCCACCTTATTCTGTTGGAATAAAATTCTTCCTGGAATGGATCCGGCATCATATTTTCAATCTGTCCATTGACGGTAATAGAAGCAAGTGAATCACCAAATAGCGAAAATGGTTTGGTAATGACTCCTGAAAGTTGGGTCTGACCAACATTTCTTCCCAATAAATAAATTCGTCCATCAAAGTTCCATCTCCAGAAACTTCCGGTTTCTCTAAAGATTCCCCCTCCGGCATATATGTTGGAGTAGCGTTTCGTATGCAAATTATATGTGTCAACAATGGGTCCAGGTGAAACCAGTCTTACATATTCCTGCCCCAAAAAAGCCCGTTTACCAAAACTTGCTCTTCTATCAGGATTCTCATAATGTTTTAGCTGCAGAACATTACTTATTTTACCAAATCTAATTGAATCTTTATCATAATCAGGACCATAATAAGCATGTTGAAAAAATGGATTAAGTGTATCCTCCTGATCTATATAATTTTTTGTATGATTTTCAAATTGAAATGAATAAATTACACTTGCAAAGGGTTTAAATTTTAAAGGCATAGGAATAACTTCACCTTCTTCATTTACAACCGCTGAATCTGCACTTTTATCTTTAATAAACCGGCCAAGCATGTATTCGCCTGTGGTATAGAAGTACAGATTCTTGAATGCTGAACTAACCGAAGTCAGATTTACATCCAGAAAGTCAGTATCTGGTTCACCTAACAAGTCGGCATCAGGATGTATTCCACCATTTTCACTATTGGAAATACGGTTACTGATAAATCCTCCATAAATATTCAATTTATCTTTGTTATAGTTTGAATAAAGTGTGAGAAAATTGTTTTTGGAATCCTGATTTTTATATTGACCGTCGGAACGAGCCTGATCCCATCTAAAGGTGAAATTCCAGTAAGGATTAATATTTTGGGAATGCAATACATTGAAGCGGGTTTCATTTTTACGACTTCTGTTCTCGCTCTGTGTAAAATCGAGCATTGTATATGGCGTTCTGGTATTGTAATAAGTTACATTTTGAGGCGTTAACAGATATGCATCTCTTGTTTTAAGAAAAAAGAAATCAACTGAAGCATCTCTGTTGAAGAAATCGTGATTCTGATAAGGAGAAGCATAATTTCCCACATAGGAAGCAGTTAATGCCTGCTGAAAAACAGGATTATAAATATGATAATAATTAAGAGAAGTATCGATTGAAACAGAATCTACAAAAGCACCGATTCCTGAAAGATTCCAACCAATTACTTTTGGTTTTACCACCTTTTGATCAGAGGATTGCTGTGTTTGCATATCCTGACCAGGTCTTCCACCAATTCTTTGTTGGCCAACAGCTACATGAGGAAGAACAATTAGTAGCAAAAAACATATAATTAAGAAATATAAGTTGCGCATAATAATTTGCAAAAGCTAAGGCAAAACTATAAAAAGCAGTGGATTGGGCATTATCTCCTCATAACTTTTCAATAAAATTAACAGGGAGTATATAAAAAGGAAAGCCCATGCTCAGAAGAACACGGGCTTATAATAAATCCGGCAGCGGCCTACTCTCCCACTTTT
>DASRQG010000048.1:0-2680 GCA_035645995.1 Mariniphaga sp.
TTCGTCTCCTTCAAGCGATTTCAACCACCCCAGTGTAGTATTATTATCGTGTGTTCCGGTATAAGCAATAAATAACGGAAGATAATTATGGGGTAAATTATGATTGGTCGGATCAGCTGCAAAACCAAACTGCAATACCTTCATCCCCGGTAATTTAAACTCATCACGTAAATGCTCCACCTCCTTTGTAATTACGCCTAAATCTTCAGCTACCAGAGGAAGATGCCCAACCTGTTTTCTAAACTTTTTGAGCAATTGATGTCCTTTGGCAGGCATCCATTCTCCCTTTATGGCTGTTTCTTCTCCTGCAGGAACCGTCCAATATGCTTCTAACCCACGAAAATGATCAATACGTACCTGGTCAAACATACTCAGATTAAAATGAAGTCGTGCCAACCACCAATCAAAATCTCTTTCCTCAAGCTGCTCCCAATTAAATACCGGATTGCCCCACAACTGCCCCGTTTCACTAAAATAATCGGGCGGTACGCCTCCCATTTCGGTCTGATTCAAATCTTCATCTAACTGAAATATCTCTGTATTGGACCACACATCGACACTATCGCCCGATACGTACAAAGGCAGATCTCCCAATATTTGAATCTGCTTGGAATTTGCATAAGCTTTCAATTGAAACCATTGCCTGAAAAACAGGAACTGCATAAATTTCCGAAACGCAATTTCATCCTCTAATATTTGGGTATATTTTTCTATAGCACTTGATTCTCTGAATTTTAAGCCATTCTCCCATTTGTTCCATACACGATTTTTGAAGTGCTTTTTGGCAGCCATAAATAAAGCATAATCATTAAGCCACCACCCATGCCGATCTAAAAACTGCCCATATTCGTTTTGAAGTTTACCCGAACTTTTAAAACATTCAAATGCTTTTCGTAATAACGGATACTTCCACTCCTCAACCTCATCAAACTTAATCCGGTAAAGTGGGAAAGAAGGCTTCTCATCCAGGTCGGCAGGAATAAGCAAACCATCCCTTACAACATTCTCCAGGTCAATCAGCAATGGATTCCCCGCAAAGGCAGAATAGCACTGATAGGGTGAATTCCCATAACCCGTTGGCCCCAGGGGTAAAATCTGCCATACTTTCTGATTCGTACGTTCAAGGAAATCAACAAATTTATACGCTTCCCTGCCCAGTGTACCTATACCTTCAGAACCCGGCAGCGATGTAATGTGCAAGAGGATTCCACTGTTTCTTTTATTGCTTTGCATATTTGTTTCTAAAAGTTTTTAGATGGCCGGCTGTTTCACGAACAATACGTTGTACTGCCAAACCATGTTTTAAATCGGGGATAACTGTATCTTTATCATTACCTGTTAAAAACAGGTAATGTGTATGCACCATCGAACGTAACCAGCCGGGAGGAACATGTCCGGAAGGAAAACTTGACAAACCTGTATAATTGCTTCCAACTATTTGCTTTACCCACTGATTGGTTCCCTCTTCATAATATTCGAAATATTCAGAATGTTTTGAAGAATAACGTATTGATCCTTTTTCAGCATACAATTCCAAATCAACCAAATCGCCGGTGCCTGAACTAATCCTGCTGGCCGACATCGTACCTACTGCTCCTGTAACAGGATCAACCATCGAAAGTGAACTGAATAAATCCGAGTCAGCAGGTACATCTGCAAATGTTCCCCCTTGTAATGCCCCGGTAATTTGGAGATCAGTACCTAAAAAGGCCATAATTAAACTTATGCCATGAGATCCCAAATCAGCCATTGCTCCTCCGTCGGGAGCAGGTGTTAAACGGGTAACTCTTTTCTGACGATATGAGGACTGTAAGTAATCACCATGATAATATTTCAAATCAAAATGGATGGGTGCTCCTAACCTGCCCGACTTCCAGAACTTTAAAGCTTCCCGAACAGACGAAGTCTGCAGGTATTGAAACCCAACCTGCACTGTTACCCTGCCTTTCAGTTCTTCTGCAAGTTTGTGCAGTTCCATCTCTTCCTCATTTGTAGAGCATACCGGCTTCTCAAGGTATATATATTTTACAGAAGGCATTTGTGTGGCTAATTTAAAATGCTCAAAATGAACCTTGTTGGGGCCTAAAATAAACACCGCCTCTACAGCTTTGTTCATGCCAAACGCTTCAACTGATTCAGATATTCTGAATCCAAATTTATCAGCAAAATTCTGCCGGCTTTCAGGACGTGCAGAAGCTACTGATTCAAATACCAGTTCCGGCACATCGTTATAATAATATTTTAATGCCTGCAATGCATAAACGTGTGCACGTGCAATCCCTCCTGCTCCTATAAATCCGATATGTATATTCTCCATTTATTGAATAATTTATTTCAAAAATACGGAAATGTAATTAATCAACAAGTTCTCCGCATTGGAGATGAAGGGGCTAATAACAATAATTCTTTAACAAAAGGAGTATAACCAATGGAAATGAAATCTCCTAATAATAGTACGTTTGGAAGTTTTTTATCGAATGCCCGTAACACTCCGGGAAATCCCAACAATGAAATCCCTGTAGTAACACCAAATTTTATAAACTGAAGTCTTTTCATTTAATTTAAGTTTATTGAATTACAAAATTAACTGACTTTTGAAATATCAAGTTTCATCTATTCTGCTGTTAGTTTTCATCTTATATACCCATTTTTCAAAGATATGATTTAAGTGTCAAAAAAG
>DASRQG010000049.1:0-3103 GCA_035645995.1 Mariniphaga sp.
CAGAGGGGGATTGTACTTTAACCTGTTGGATTCACATCCACCATTTCAAATTGATGGCAACTTTGGTGCTACTTCCGGCATCACCGAAATGTTGTTGCAGTCACACCTTCGTGATAAAAATGGCTCTCACATTCAGGATATTTTGCCTGCACTGCCCGACAACCTGCCAAAAGGGAAAATTTCAGGAATAAAAGGCAGAGGTGGGTTTGTATTCTCTATTACCTGGGAAAACCGTAAACTGGTATCTATTAAAGTTGAATCTATTCTCGGAGAACCATTAACACTTCGTTATAACGGTAAATTAACCAGCAGAATTACAAATGCCGGTGAAACATATTTCTTCGGAAGCGGGGATTTTTAAAATGAATTATAATTTCAAAAGAGTACGTAGCAAAAATTTTTGAAAACATTTTTTGAACCGATAAAATGAAATGGTTCTCATTTTACAAGGATTGCCAAATCAGGATAATCCTCTTGTAAGTTGATGGAAAATCCCTTCAAGATTTTGCTGTTTCTGCATCAAAGTAAGGATTATCAAATTTTGTTCAACGGCAAATTTAAAAACAGCCGGGCGAATGTCAGTAGTACCGGCAGCCTCAATCACCCATGTCTCATCCCTGAATTCAACCCCTAACACCCCTTTAATCGCCAACAATTGTTCTGCAGTAACCTCACGATTAAATTGAACTATTACCTGTTGACTGCCTGCCTTTAAACCACTTTTAATTTCGGTGATGCTGCCATCAGCTACAATTCTGCCTTTGTTAATAATTACAACCCTCGAACAAACAGCCTCAACTTCCTGCATGATATGGGAAGATAGTATAACTGTTTTCTCTTTGCTTATATTACGGATAAGCTTACGGATATCATCGAGCTGATTAGGATCAAGCCCTGTAGTAGGTTCGTCAAGTATCAGCAATTGCGGATCGTGAATGAGCGCCTGAGCAAGCCCCACGCGTTGCCGGTATCCCTTCGACAAAGCTCCGATCTTTTTGTGCTGTTCATCACCTAGTCCGGTTAGTTCAATCATATGTGCCACCTGCTGCCTGCGATTAGTTATGTCATAAAAACCTGCTGTGATGTCAATCGATTCTCTGACATATAAATCCGTATACAGAGGATTGTGTTCGGGTAAATAGCCAATATGATTCCGAATTGTTGTATTGGCAGTTGTCATCTGTTTGTCATCGATCCATACTTCACCCGAAGTAGCAGGTAGATAACCTGTAACAATCTTCATCAATGTAGATTTTCCCGCACCGTTTGGCCCCAAAAAACCAAGCAGCTCTCCTTTTTGAATCGAAAAACTAACACTGTCAAGTGCCTTTTGCTTTCCGTATAATTTTGTTATGTCGTTGATCGATAATTTCATATATTGTAACCGTCAAACAAAAATAAATGAATTTTTTAAATTGAAACCATTAACGTAAATTTGCAGGTCAGCATAATAAATAACAATGGAAGATTTACATTTTAATTATATCAACGATATTACCCGTTACGAACGCCAAAAAACCTGGGAAGTTCGGGTTGGAGGTGTGGGAATTGGTGGCGATAATCCAATCCGGATTCAATCAATGACCGACACAAGTACTAAAGACACAGATGCAACTGTAGAACAAATTATCGCACTTACGAAAGCAGGTGCAGATTTGGTAAGGATTACAGTAAAAGGCATTTATGACGCAGAAAATTTAAAAAACATTGTCACTGCTTTACGCGAAAGGGGCTATACAACTCCGTTGGTTGCCGATATTCATTTTAACCCACGGCTGGCCGACATTGCAGCTAAATATTTCGATAAAGTTCGTATAAATCCGGGAAACTTTTATGATAAACGCGCTCGCTTCGAACATAAAATTTATTCCGATGAAGAATATAAAGAAGAACTTAAAAAAATAGAAGAGCAATTTATTCCATTCCTCGATATGCTAAGGGAAACAAATACTGCCCTGCGTATCGGAGCCAATCATGGTTCTCTTTCCGACAGGGTGATGAGCCGTTACGGTGATTCTCCCTCAGGAATGGCCGAATCGGTAATGGAATTTCTGAGAATCTGTAAAAAAGTAGATTTTCGCAATGTTGTAATCTCTATCAAGTCAAGTAATACACGCATGATGGTTTATACCGTCAGGCTTATTAATTACAAAATGCGTCTCGAAGATATGCATTATCCCATCCACCTCGGAGTTACCGAAGCAGGCGAAGGGGAAGACGGACGTATTAAGTCAGCGGTAGGCATTGGAGCATTGCTGGCTGATGGTATTGGCGATACAATAAGAGTATCACTAACTGAAAGTCCGGTTAATGAAATTCCGGTAGCTATAAAACTGGTGGAGCATTTTAAAACATACAGGAACCACGAACCGGTAACTGCTTCACTTATTGCTCAGGTTAATCCGTTTGAATACGAACGCCGCTCTACAAGATCGGTATTAAATATGGGTGGCGAAAAACTTCCTGTTGTAGTAGCTGATTTACATGACAGGAACCTCACCGAGATGCTGCCAATACGGGGCAAACTAATTCCTGATTATTTCATCTCAGGGAATAAAATAATGGATATTAAAGGTGAAAGTTATCCTATAATCTCACTTGATGAATATTTGTTTGAAAGCACACGCTGGGGCAGGATGAAATTTATCCGTACCAATAAAATGGAATTTGACCGTTTTATGGATAAAAATCCGGAAATAATTATGAAACTGAAGCAGACACGCAAAACCGTGTTGATTCTGGAAAGTTTCAATAAAAATCCAATGGCCGAGCTACGTGCTTTCTTTACTGCACTCGAGCTGCATATCTGGAAAGTTCCTGTAATATTACACCGCAGATATAACGAAAGCAATCTGGAAAACCTGCAAATAAAAGCTGCTGCTGATTTGGGAGGACTATTAATAGATGGCTACGGAGATGGAATCTGCATCACAAATGATAACGACAGCATTACATTCACCGAACTGAAAGACCTTAGTTTCGGGATATTGCAGGCAAGTCGTATGCGGATGACTAAAACCGAATTTATATCATGTCCCGGTTGCGGCCGTACCTTATACGACTTACAGGAAACGACTAAAAACATCAAAGAACATTTTAAACA
>DASRQG010000050.1:0-3317 GCA_035645995.1 Mariniphaga sp.
TGGACCTGCATCAACAGGATATTGTATGATGGTTACTTTATTTCCGAATAAAGATTTACATTGATCTACAGAAGAATCAAAATTTGAATTATCGTGATCAAGTTGATTGAATACGAACATCATGGGTGCCTTTTCAGTCCCTGCATAACGCGTAGCTGCCACTGTACCTGATTCAACGCCATTCGTTGCATTTACAACAATTACACCTAAATCAGCAACACTCAATGATGATACAACACCTCCGGATAAATCATCCATTCCGGGAGTATCCAGAATATTTACCTTAGCTCCGTTATATTCGGCATACAGCAATGTTGATGTTACAGAGTTGCCATATTCCTGTTCAATGAAATTGTGGTCAGATACTGTATTTTTTGCAGTGACCTCACCTCTTCTTTTTATTACTCCACCCTCGAACAGCATTGACTCCGCGAGGGTGGTTTTTCCACTGCCGGCATTACCGATTAAAGCAATGTTTCGAATTTGTTCAGTTTTGTACACTTTCATTTTATAATCGTTTTTAATTCATTTTTTCATCCTCTCTTCTTCTTGCCGGAAAAAAGGTCACCAAAATTAACAATTATTTATTAACGATCAAGTTTATTGTTATTTTTGACCCTCGAATAGGTTCAACATGCAAAGGATTACAATATTAATTATTATATGCTCGCTCGTACTCTGGAAAGTCAATGCTCAGGACAATTTTGTTATAAATGGCACTGTTACAGATGCCGCAACAGGTGAAGCATTACCTGGGACTTCAATTATAGTGGAGAATCTGATTGCAACAGGGACTACTTCTAATAGTTATGGGTTTTATTCGTTGCAGGTGCCTCAAGGAGAATATACCATTTCTTTTCGGTTTATCGGATATGAACCCACATCAGTTAAAGTTCAACTCAACCAGAATATGAAGCTTGATTTGAAGATTAAAACAGCTTCTTATACGCTGGGAAATATTGAAGTCACAAGCAAACAGGCTGACCATAACGTCTCCTCCATTAATATGGGAAGGATACAAATGAATACCAAACAAATAGAAACCATTCCGGTTATTTTTGGTGAAGCTGATATCCTGAAAACTATTCAACTACTCCCTGGTGTAAAGGCATCAGGTGAAGGTAATTCAGGATTTCATGTCAGAGGTGGGGGAATTGATCAGAATCTAATATTACTTGACGAAGCACCTGTCTATAGTTCTTCACATCTTTTAGGTTTCTTTTCTGTTTTTAATTCAGATGCAATAAAAAATGCTTCGCTCTCAAAGGGATTTGTACCAGCTGAATATGGTGGAAGAGCATCATCTGTTTTCGATATTCAGATGAAAGAAGGCAATATGAACAAATTTGGAATGACCGGTAATGTAGGGTTAATATCCTCGAACCTTACACTGGAAGGGCCTCTGGTTAAAGAAAAAAGCTCGTTTATGCTGAGTGGAAGGAGAACTTATGCTGATCTTTTTCTAAACCTCTCGTCTGATGATGATATCCGAAATTCATACCTGTTCTTTTATGATCTAAATCTAAAAACAAATTATATTATAAATGACAAAAACCGCATTTACCTTTCGGGATATCTTGGACGTGACGATTTTGGTTATAAGGATGAATTTGGATTTGATTGGGGAAGTATAACAGGCACATTGCGCTGGAACCATATTTTTAACCAGCGATTGTTCTCAAACACTGCCTTAATATTCAGTAATTATTCATATAACATCAATGTAAGCCGAAACCTGGATTTTGCTATTAAGTCAGAAATTAAAGACATTAATCTGAAACAGGATTTTTCTTTTTATGCGAGCCCGGCTCATACTATTAAATTTGGTGCTAATATTGTACATCACAACATTTTGCCGGGAGAAATATTAGTGAACCAACTTTATGAAACTTTCATACCACCGGAAGATATCTCAAGAAGAAAAGCAATTGAATGGTCATCATATCTTTCAAATACACAACGTATAGGATATAGGCTAATGGTTTATTATGGCCTTCGGGCTTCATTGTTTAGCAATATAGGTGATGGAGAATTTTATGAATTTGACAATAATGGAACCCTTCTTCAAACAATTGATGCAACAGAAGGTGAAGTTTATAAGACTCAGGGGGGACTTGAACCCCGACTGGCAATTACTTATATGCTAAATGACAGAAGTTCAGTAAAAGCGATTTACACGCGTATGAATCAGTTTTTACATCTGCTGACAAATACAACCACTACCACACCTACAGATTTGTGGCTGCCAAGCAGTAATAATGTCAAACCACAGATTGCTGAACAAATTTCTCTTGGTTATTTTCATAATCTTAGAAACAATCAATATGAGTTGTCAATTGAAACTTATTATAAGGATTTACAGAACCAGATCGACTATAAAAATGGGGCAGAACTATTATTTAATACAACAGTTGAAGCAGAACTTGTTTTTGGAAGAGGATGGGCGTATGGAACTGAATTATTGCTCAGACGAAACGCAGGTCGGCTGACCGGATGGCTCGGATATACATTATCCAGAACAATGAGACAATTTGATGATATAAATAATGGTAACCCATTTCCTGCGCGTCATGATCGAACTCATGACTTATCATTAGTAGCCATGTATAATTTAACCAATAAATTGAAATTATCTGCTACCTGGACCTTTTATACAGGTAATGCTGTGACCTTTCCGAGTGGCAGATATGAAATTGACAATAAAACTGTTGCCTATTATACTGAACGAGATGGGTATCGAATGCCTGACTATCACAGGCTCGATTTAGGACTTGTTTGGCAAGTGAAAAAGACAGAGAAATTTGAATCGAGCTGGAATTTTTCTGTGTACAATGCTTATGCACGTGAAAATGCTTATTTTATTGAATTCAGACCAAAAGAAAATGTTCCATCCGAAACTGAAGCTGTTCAGATATCATTATTTAGGGCAATTCCTTCAATTAGTTATAGATTCAGATTTTAATTCAAGAAAAACTAAAATGGAAAGAGAATACAGATATTCTACAATAAATATAAAACAGAATTTATTACAAATAAATTTCTTAACAACCTGTACGATTTTCTTACTGCTTTTGGTTCATTTGTCTTCATGTGAGAAGATTATAGAAGTTGATCTAAACGATGCTGACTCCACTATAGTAATTGAGGGAAATCTTTCAAAGAAACATGGCGACCTGGAGGTAAAAATATCGCGTACAGGCAGTTATTTTGACGCTGCACCACTTGAAAAGATAGAAAATGCTGAAGTAGTTTTAAGCGGTGGGCCTGGTTATAAAATTAATATTAATAGTAATGGAAATGGTCTTTACAGGGTTTCA
>DASRQG010000051.1:0-2729 GCA_035645995.1 Mariniphaga sp.
GACAGAATCTTGGGGGGGAATACGTAGTCTGAACCTTAATACAGAAGCATTAAAACAAAGTAACGAGCATATTTATAATAAAAGCATCATAAAGAAACCGGCCAACAGAAAAATGCTGATTGGAACCAGTTTACAGGTTTCTCCAAATGGATTGGAATTTTATAAAATTGGTACTAACAACCTGATAAGTGATACAACAGCACATTATCATAAAAGTACAGAGAATTTTTGGCTGTCGGAAGATGGCAATAATATTTTTTGCGGAACGGGTATTATTTATAAAACACCTACATTGCCAATAGAAAACTCATGGAGTGTACCAGATCCACCAATAATGGGAAGGATAGAAAAAGGACAGCACAATATTACCTGGATCGATCACAATGAATCAGCCAATACTGTTTATGTGGCATATAAAGATTATGGAAAGCCTTCAGTAATAGAGCAATTTAATGCATCAAACCTGAATAGTACCAAGGTGATTCAAGTTCAGAATTATTATCATAATTCAATCAATTACGAAGTAACACCTCAATATGTTTTCACAAATAAGGAAGGTACTTTGTTGTTAATATTGAAAAATGCCACGACTCAATACAATCCTACTAATATTTGGGCACTTGATATTATGCCTGTGCATTAGCTGTTAGTCTTTTATCCTTTTAAATCGGAAAAATCCCAACAGCCATTCGGGAAGAGGGTGGTGTCCTCTTTTGCGAAAATCGATATACCACCCCAGTTTTTTGAGAATGGGGATTTTATGAGTTTCAACAAATTCTATCAGAGTACCTTCTGGTGCCTGTATGTAGGCAAAATTACCTGCTGTTTCTCCCATGTCGAAGGTATCCATACTGCGGGCACTGTCAACTGTAAAAGGGTATCCTGCCTGACGGGCTGTTTCTCTCATAGCATCTATGCCATTAATATCAAAACACAAATGAATAAATCCGGGATCTCCCCATATCCTCCCTTCGTAAATCCTATGCGGCTTCCTGTCTAAGGCCTGTACCAATTCGATGTATGTATTCCCGAAAAATTTACTGAACGCTCCGGAACGTGTATTCGAATGTCCTATCTTTACTCTTCTGAATTCTCCATTTCCACCGGGCAAACAATGAAGGTCGGAAAAACTGTCTGTTTTATCATAGATCAAATTGTCGTATTGAAGAATGTCACGATAAACTTTAAGGCTTTCTTCCATATCCTCCACGCCGATTATTACTCCTAATACTCCACCGGTTAAAGATTTGTCATGTCGAAATACTTCATGATGACTTACAATTTCCCATAAATTGCCCAGGTAATCTCTCAGAAAGAAATGTTCCTTTCCATCGGGAGATTTTACGATTTCACTAAGAACTTCCAATCCCCGATTTTTAAATTCTATAAATGCTTTTTCAAGATTATCAGCCTTTAGCTTGCCAATATTAATTCCCAGATCACCCAATTGTAATTCAAAATCTAATGGTGCAGGTTCCTTTCCCTTATGCTGCCAAATTTCAAATCCTCCTCCGCCTTTCATGTTTAATGCTAATGCTGCATGACGGGCACGAGGTTCACCTTCAGTATAAGGCAACATAAGTTCAGCTACCGCTTCATCTTCAAACATGCGTATGTCCATGCCAAAGTGAGTCCTATACCATTTCCATGCTTCATTTAGGTCAACTACACCAACACCTAATTGCTGTATACCATTTATTTTTGCTGACATATTGTTCATTAACTAAAACAAGTTATAAAGGTTTAACTTTTGCGGCTAAAATATAGTACAATGAAGGAATATATTTTCGGATAGAAACCATAATTATTTCCTTCCCCCCCACAAGTATTTCTTTTTTTTCTTTACGCAATCCGTTGTATATCTGTTTTGCACATGTGTCAGGATTCATACCCTTAGCTTGACCCTCATCCATTTTCCCATGCATTTTACCACTCTTTTCAATTGCATTTATAGAAATGGCAGTTCGTATACGGCCGGGAATAATAACAGAAACTGCTATATTGAATTTTGAGTTTTCTGCTCTAAGGCTTTCATAAAAACCATGTAAGGCATGCTTTGAAGCAGAATATGCCGATCGCCATGGAAAACCAAATTTTCCTACTATACTGGAGGTGACAGCTATATGGCCCCCGCCATTTTTAATCATTAGAGGTAAGATCGCTTTTGTAAGTGCAATAGTGCCAAAAAAATTGACTTCAAATAACTTTCTGTCGATATTTAATGGGGTTTCAAGAGCTAACGAACGTTGACTAATGCCTCCAAAAAGGTACAGGCACTGTGGAACAATTCCTTTTTCTATTAAAATTTTAACAGCATTATTTACTGAGGTTTCGTTTCCTAAATCAAATGGGATAATCAAAGTTTTACAGCCATTTTTTTCACATAATGCTGCAGTTTGTTGCAGCGCTTCTTCATTTCTGCCCGATAAAATGAGGGTTGGCTGATCGTTTGACAGTTGTAACGCAACTGCTCTGCCAATTCCTGAAGAGGCACCTGTAATCCATATGTTTTTGCCTGAAAAATTCATTGTAAATGCATTTAAACCCTACGAAGATAAACTATTTTTTTGCGTTCTGAAGCTGGTGGGCCTATGGTTGATTTATAGAATATTTTAATTTCCTAATATTTTGTCACCTAAAACTGTTTTAACCATCTGAGAAAATTTCATTCATTCATTGGTATAAGTTTTCTTTTTATATCTGGTTTTCTCTTCTGTCTGAATTTGTTA
>DASRQG010000052.1:0-5058 GCA_035645995.1 Mariniphaga sp.
CCAAATCAACCAATTTAATTTGAATTATTTTTATGCGATTGATTTAAGGGATTCATTCATTTGAGGCAGAAAATTTATCACCTGTTAGAAGTATATAAAATTTTTGAATCAAAATACTGAATTTTTAATCCAAAGCTATAACTTTGCCGGCGATTTAAAGTTTTATATGATGAAGGCTTTTCGAAGTTTAATGATGTTATTCGTAATCCGATTACGTTCGTAATCTTAGCTGAGAATATTTCTCAGTTCCCCTTATCATCTTAAGGGGTTGTACTTCCATAATAATTAAGTTTTATTGGGATTTTTAGCTCTCTTTGTTGAATGCGCTTTAGTATAGCATTCTGATATAGTGGCACATGAAGGAGATAAAACTCCAGGTAAGTTTTACATGAACTACTTTAAGAAATTACAGATGACAGAAAAATCATATAAAAAAGATAATTGGAAAAAAACGTTTGCAATTATTTGGGGCGGACAAATTTTTTCAACTTTAAGCAGCATGACAGTCAGTTATGCGTTAATATTCTGGTTGAGTTTTGAAACCAGGTCGGCTGAGGTGTTGGCTACAGCAACAATTGCATCATTGCTTCCACAATTAATTCTCGGACCATTCATAGGAGTCTTTATCGACAGGTTTGACCGGCGTAAAATCATGATATCAGCCGATTTGTTTATTGCACTTTGTTCTGTAGCAATAGCCCTGCTATTATTTCAAGGTTACCATGAGATATATTTATTTTATATCCTGATGATGTTACGTTCAGTGGGAAGTGCTTTTCATGTTCCGGCCATGCAGGCATCAATACCATTATTAGCACCTGAATCGGAACTGATGCGTGTATCAGGAGTGAACCAGATGATACAATCGGCAAGCATAATAGCCGGCCCTCCTTTAGCTGCATTATTGATTGGAATGATGGATATTGAGTATGTACTGCTGATTGATTTAGTGGGTGCGGTATTTGCCTGTGGATCATTATTGCTGGTACATATTCCCAATCCTGTTAAGGTAGGTAATATTCCCGAACCACATATGTTTAGAGAAATGAAGGAAGGGTTAATTGAAATATATAAACGAAAAGGTGTTATGACCTTGTTTGCAGTTAGTGTTGGTGCAATATTTTTTATCATGCCCATTGCCTCATTATTTCCATTAATGACCATTAACCATTTTTCGGGAGGAACCTTTCAGGTTAGTTTTATTGAAGTTGCCTGGGGTGCAGGTACACTGGCAGGAGGGTTAATGCTGGGGATTAAGAGATTCAGTATCAACAGGATCATTCTCATCAATTCGATGCATGTGTTATTAGGATTAACTTTTGTCTTTTCCGGAATTTTACCGATAGAAGGTTTTTTGATCTTTGTCGGTCTGACCTTCATTGGAGGGATTTCAATGGCCCTTTATTCGGGCACCTTTATGGTAGTTTTACAAACTACTATTGAACCGGCAGCTTTGGGACGGGTATTCTCATTATATGGAAGCCTTTCATTATTACCTTCGATTGTGGGGCTTATGTATACCGGGTATTTGGCTGGCAAAATTGGAATACCTAATGCGTTTTTATTGGCAGGCATTGCACTTATGCTGTTAGGTTTCTATTCATTTATGGCACCTTCGCTAAGGAAGATGATTAAAGAGGGCACCTCCTGACAGGTGCCCTATATTCTAATGATTGTCTTTAAGGAATAATTCATTTGAAAGGTCTATATCTGCTAAGTTAGGATCTTCGACAGGCTTGGTGTCCTTTTCCTGAAAACTTTTTCTGAATTCATTTGGAGGCATGCCATAATGGTCTTTAAAGCAGATACTGAAATATTGAGGTGTATTGAATCCAAGTTTAACTGATATTTCTGAAATATTTAAATGAGGATGTTTTTTTAACCATTCTGCAGCTTTTAACATTTTATAATTCATTATGTAGGTATTGGGAGTGGTACCGGTGATTTCTTTTACTGATGAATAAAGTTTGCTTCTGCCCATTCCCAGTTCTTTTGCCAGCTTATCGATATTGAAGTTGATCTTATCGAGATTCTTGTCGATTATCCGGTCAATGTTTGAAATAAACTCCTCATGTGCAGCGTTAGTTGCAAGATTTAATTGCGGGTGAGCTGTTGTTTTTGAGAATTTTTCCTGAAGAACACGGCGGCTGTTGATGAGGTTGTTGCATCTGATCATTAGTGATTTAGCATCAAATGGTTTGATGATATAATCGTCGGCACCGTCTAAAAATCCCTCTGAAATTTCTTCCTCAGAGGTTTGGGAAGTGAGCAATATTACCGGTATATGAGATAAACTATAATTGCTTTTAATTTTCCGGCAAAGTTCTTTCCCCGACATTTTAGGCATCCGAACATCGGTTACAACAATATCCGGCTGATATTCAATCGCTTTTTCATATCCTTCCATACCATTTACAGCCACAATGGCTTTGTATACAGGAGTAAAAATATCGCGTAGTAATTGCGCCGTGTCTTCATTATCTTCAACAATAAGTACAGTAGGCTTATTATCATTATTTTGAAGCTCAGCCATAGATTTTTTAATTGTTTCATCGCTATAAAAATCGGCAGTAAATGAAACTTTTTGTCGTTCGGGGGAAGTTAATTTCTGATCAGAAGTAAAATGATCTTCACCCAACAGTAATTCTACCCTGAAAGTGGTGCCTTCACCTTCACGACTTTCTACTGAAATGTTACCACCATGCAGTTCTATGATACCTTTTGAAAGTGCCAGTCCGATACCTGAACCTGCCAGTAAACCTGAATCTGAACTTATATTTTCAGCCTGATAAAAATGATCGAATATATGGTTCAGTTCGTCAGCAGGAATCCCTTTGCCTGTGTCTGTTATTTTAATCACTACTGAAGAATTTTTGGGGATAAGACGGATTTTTATGGAATCACCTTCACCCGTAAACTTAAATGCATTGGAAAGAAGGTTGAAAAATACCTTTTGGAGCTGAATTAAATCATACCACACCTCTAGTTTTCCTCCTGGATTTTCAAAACTAAACCTGATATTTTTCGTAAAGGCATAATCCTCAAATGAAATGTAAATATCATTTAGAAAATCGATTAAATTATTGGATGACACTTTTAGTTTGAGCTGTCCGTCTTCCTGTTTTCTAAAATCAAGCAATTCGTTTACCAGGTTTCGCATTCGCGCAGCATTCTTTTGGATTCGGGCAACATGTTTGGAAATAGTATGTGGTAGTCCTGCATGTTGGGCAATTACCTCAGTTTGGTTAATGATCAAAGTTAAAGGGGTTCTGAATTCATGCGATATATTCGTAAAGAAACGCAGCTTACTTTGATTTAATTCCTCGATTCGCTCTTTTTCTTTCCTTTCAAAGTTTAATGATGTCTTCAAATAGGTGCGATACCTGTCGAAGAGAATTATTGAAACTATGATTACAATTAACAGGAAACTGTATAGATAATAGGCCAGATTTGACTTATACCATGCAGGGCTGAGGTCTATAAATAAAGCAGCCTCATTTACAGGTACATCCTTTTCCCTGACTTTTAAAATGTATGAACCGGGAGGTATATTGGTATATGTAATTGCTGTCCCCTGAATTTCAGCCCAATCATTATCGTGGCCTTCTAATTTATATTCAAATATTTGATTTGAGAACCTCAAATAGTTAGAAACTGAAAATTCAAAAATTGCATTTCCCTGATTATGTTTTAAGGTGATACTATCGGTATAAGCCAATGATCTGGATAATATTTCTGTATCATCCCCCGGAATTACCTCCTTATTGTTAACGAAAAGATTAGAGAAGTAAATATTGTATTTTTCAGGTTCCTGCCTTAAATCATCCTCAAAAAATGAAATCATCCCATTAATTCCACCTATGAATATTTCGTGATTGTTAGCGATATATATATTATTTTCTTCAATTACCCCGGTTAAAGGGGTAGCGATTGATGCTTGAAAATTTCGTATTGACTGATTGGATTTATTAATGATACTAAATCCGTTATGAGTTAATGCTATTAAATTCCCGGAAGGAGTTTCTGTTACACGAAAACAAAAGTCACTCAGCAAGCCGGTAGCTTCAGAAGCGTATATGATAAATTTATCATTTTCTTCATCATAAGTAATGATACCGGCACCATCGGAAGCAAAAAACATATTGCCTGAAAGATCTTCAAATATTTCGGTAATCCGGTACCGGGGAATATCAGATTCAGGTGTAAGTGAATAATTATAATTTTTTAAATCACCGGTTTTTAGATCTATCCTAATTAAATCAGATGTAAAATAGGCAATCCATAAACGATCTTTTTTATCGACATGGATGTCCCAGATTAATCTTTTCGGAATCCGTTTATCATTTCCAATCAAATTAAAGTCAGGTGATACCTCTCCGGTTTTAAGATTAACAGAGGAGATTCCATACTGAGTGGCAAGAAGAAGTTCATCTTTATACTTTGCCATCCGGTTTACTACATTATTTGAAATGGATTGTTTTTGGTTGGCATTAGTTGTGAAATTTGCAAATGTATTTTCTGAAATATCATAAACCGACAGGCCACCGAGGTGTGTTCCTATATAAAGTTTGTTGTGATTTTTATCAAAATAGATACTTTTAATATTGTTCTGAGCTATAGAATTAGCGGTATCATCATGTTTAAAAACGGCAACTTTTCCGGTTTTTCGATTTAATTTGTTAAGTCCTCCACCTTCGGTACATATCCATAAATTACCCTTATCATCTTCAGTCATATTACCTATAATTGGATAACTTAAAAAGTTTGTTTGACTATTGTGAGATGGATAGTACTTATAAATATCGCGAACAGGGTTAAAATAACTTATTCCGCCAAAATAAGTCCCCACCCACATAGTGCCCTGTACATCCTTATAGATGGCATATACAGAAGAATGGCTTAAAGAATGAGGTACTCCTTCTGAAGGTTCATATTTTGTTCTGGCACCGGTTTTAAGATTGACTCTGAACAATCCCTGAAAAGTACCGATCCATATTTCACCATTTTCATCTTCCTGGAAACTTCTGACTTCATTGTTGGAGATTTCAGTCAGCATTG
>DASRQG010000053.1:0-5085 GCA_035645995.1 Mariniphaga sp.
CCCAGCTTTATGCTCCATGTGCATACTCACCTTTTGTTTCTTTGCCCACTGTTGATAATGAAAGCAAAACTGGGAGTAGCTGTAGGATTTTGGATGGCCGTCAAATAATTCCTGCCAGAGAAGTTGTAAGGTAACACCAGGACGTTTGAGCTCTTTCTCGATGTAACTAAACCGAGAAACTAATTGACTGTACCGCTCATTGATTTGTTTTCTGTTAGGCCCAGTAATGGCGCTAAGTAAATCGCTGTCGCTAAGATTAGCAATCTCGTCAATACGTAAGCCGCTTAATTTGAAGCCACTTACATATTCACCCGCACTGCTTTTGCTAATGCCAACTATTTTGCCAGCTTGCCGAGAGCTTTGGCCCTGAGATATAACTAATTGTAATAATTCTCGTACTTTTTTCATGTCTGTTTGTTTCATCGCTTTTCCTTTATTTGAAAAAGCAAGATAAACAGACCTAATTTAGTGTCCGGATGTTTCCAGAATCAATGTCCGGATAATCCCAGAACAGGTGTCCGGATGTTTCCAGAATGACTGTCCGAATGTTTCCAGAACAGGTGTCCGGATGCTCCCAGAATTTGCAGGGTTTGCTAAAATTTTGACAAAACAGGTTTATTACATCAACAATCGGATCACTTTCTTGCTGCGTTAAAAACCGTAAAAAATCTTTGGAAATCAAATAAAAAATATGTTACTTGCAAATGTAAACGTTTTCATAATGTAAATCCTTTATGAAAATCCATACATCTTAAGGCTGTATTTATAGATATGTAAACTTATTTTTAACTAAAAGAAAGAGTTAGATCCTCACAAAAATTTTGCAAGTGTTAATAAGGGTTTATTATACGTAAAAATTAACCTCCTTCCCAATTACAATCAAATAAACCCTATCGTATTTTTTTATTGTTATCCTATTTAAAAAAGATTTATGAAAAGAGAAGACATTTTTCGAATGCTATTTCTGATGGGAGTTTGGATAATTGGATTATCCACATATGCCCAAGAAAGCAGGAAGGTCAGTGGGCAAGTAACTGACAATGCCAACGAACCTATCCCAGGTGTTAACATCGTCATTAAAGGGACAAGTACTGGAACAATCACTGATTACGAAGGTCAATTTCAATTACAGGTTCCGAATGCTTCACAGGCAATATTAATTTTTCGTTACATTGGTTTCAATGAGCAAGAAATTGCGGTTGGAAATCAATCAATGATTAATGTTAGCATGGAGAGTTCATCCATTGGATTAGATGAGGTTGTTGCAATTGGATATGGAACGGTAAGAAAAAGAGATTTAACAGGGGCAGTATCCTCAATAAAACCTGAAGACATAACCGTATCGCCCACCAACAATGTGATGGAAGCTTTACAAGGAAAAGTATCGGGCATGGATATTATGAAAACCAGCGGTCAAATAGGTTCCGATGTGGAAATTTATTTGCGTGGTTCACGCTCAATCTACGGTGACAACTCGCCATTATTTATCATTGACGGAGTTCCTGGTAGCTACAATCAAATCAATCCGAGCGATATAAAGTCAATTGATGTCTTAAAAGATGCTTCATCAACAGCAATTTATGGTTCCTCGGGTGCAAATGGAGTAGTAATTATAACCACCAAGCGCGGTTCAGAAGGAAAAGCGATTGTAAATTTTGATGCCCACTATGGATTTAGCGGGACACCAAAGTTTCTACATGGTATGATAGGGGAAGAGTGGACTGCATATCAGCGAGAATCATATAAATATGCAAATGGAGATTACCCCAGCTCAATGTCATCAATTTTAACCGATGCAAAAATGCTGGAATCTTATAATAACAATCAATGGATTGACTGGGTAGAAGAGGTTTCTGGAAATGCTGCTACAATGGAAAAATATAACTTTTCAATAACAGGCGGGACTAAAAAGACCAAGATCTATTCAGGAGTAAATTACACAAATGAGAAAGGGTTGCTTTCTAACGAAAATCTTGATCGATATGCTATAAGAGTAAATATAGATCAAGAAATTAATCATTGGGCAAACGCAGGTTTTACTTCAAACATAAACTATTCAGAAAAAGATCAAGGTGTGAAAAACACTTTCACCAAAGCCTTATCTTCATTCCCTTTAGGACGAGCTTATGATGACAGTGGTGATATTATTCATGAATATGCAAATGGGGAATATTCTCCTCTAGGTGACTTTATCAAAGATCAGTTTGTCTATAACACCAAATCGATTTATGCAAATGCTATTGCCTTTTTAGAAATCACTCCGATTAAAGACCTAAGTCTTAAATCAATGGTCAATGGCACTTTAAATAACGGTCGAATCGGACAATATTGGGGTGAGCAAAGTAATGCTAACCGACCTTCTTACGCAGGAACACCACATGCTTCAATAAGTAATAATAATTCATATAATTACACATGGGAAAACATTTTGTCGTATCACAAAACGATAAATAACACACACAATGTTTCGGCAACATTAGTTTCGTCCTATTCTGAATCAATCAATGAAAGCTCAATGGCTTCAGGTAGTGGTCAGGAATTAGATTCATGGACATTTCATCGTCTTGCCTCAGCTACTTCGCAGCATATTGAGTCAGACTATGCAAAGTCGCAAAAAATGTCATATGCTGGCCGCCTAAACTACTCCTACAAAGAAAAATACTTATTAACATTATCGAATCGATGGGATGGTGTAAGCTGGTTATCTGAAGGTAATAAATGGGATTTTTTCCCTGCCGGGGCTTTTGCTTGGCGAATCTCTGAAGAATCCTTCATGGAAGGAACGAAAGATTGGCTGCCTAGCCTTAAATTGCGCATAGGTTATGGTAAAACTGGTAATGCCGGAGGTATATCTGCCTACAGCACTCAAACAAATGTTTATGCTTACACTGCAAATGGGATTACTGTGAATGGAAAGGTGGTCCCGTTTACACAATACACAGGAACATATGGTAATCCAAGCTTAGGCTGGGAAAAATCTTACAACATGAATATCGGTATTGACTTTGCGCTCTTACACGGTCGTATTGATGGAGCAATTGAATATTATAATACCAAAACAACTGACTTGCTATTTAAGCGCACAATGCCAATCACTAGCGGAGTGACAGGCTGGGGGTCTCCCCTCGCCAGTTGGGAAAACATAGCTGAAACAAGCAATAAAGGTGTTGAAGTTACTATCAACTCGACCAATGTTCATACCAATAATTTTAGATGGAACTCCACATTGTCATTAGCATGGAACAAAGAAGAAATTGTAAAATTACCTAGTGGTGATCTTATTTCCGAATCACTATTTGAAGGTTATCCAATCAGATCCCTTTACAATTATAAATATGCTGGAATTTGGGGGACAAATGCTTCACAAGAAGAACTGGATGCTTATGGGGTAAAACCTGGATGGGTAAAAATTGAAACTGTTGATAATGAGGGAGATGATGGAGTTCATAGATATAGTCAAGATGACAAACAAATTTTGGGTCATGAAAACCCAAACTTCATCGCTGGATTAAACAACACCTTTTCATATCGTAATTTTGATCTGTCGGTGTTCGTGATGGGACGTTTCGGTCAAACAATTAAAAGCGACTTGATAGGTTGGTATAATGCGAAACAGGGTGCTACAACAAACCAGCCTTCGGGTATCGATTATTGGACAGAATCAAATCAAAATGCATACTTCCCTGTTCCTGGATCTGGAAGTCAGCAAAGTGAATATTTAGCTGCTTATACATATCAAGATGGGTCATTTATAAAATTAAAAAACATCACTTTGGGTTACACACTGCCTGTTAATCTTTCGAGACGTGCCCTCATGGATCGATGTCGAGTATTTGCTACGGCATACAATCCTCTAATTTGGGTAAAAAGCAGACAGCTAAAAGATACAGATCCCGAAACCAACGGTTCAGACTCTTTTCCTCTTTACAAACAATTTGTATTAGGAATTAATGTTACTTTCTAACAAAACGAAAAATATTGAAAATGAAAAAGTTAATTAATTACCTAAAAGTTGTTGTAATAATCTCCATGATTACAATAACACAAGGATGTTCTTTAGAAGAAGTTAATCCTGGAGGTTTTACAATAGAGACTATGTCTCATACTGTTGATGGTTATGAGACCCTTATCAATCAATGTTATTTTGCGATGGAACGTTATATGTATGCCACTGATTCATGGATGCATTATACAGACGCAGAATCTGATTTATGGACTTATCAGGCCAATCAATCAAACGCCTATACTCAATGGTTCTGGTTTTTTGCTGGCTCAACTCCGAATACAACATACACAAATAGTCTTTGGAACGGAATATACGATGGCATTGGAGCCTGCAATACAGCAATCTATTATGCTGAAAACCCTCCATATAAAACAGAAGCTGCCCGTAAAGAGAAGTTAGCAGAAGCATATTTTATGCGTGCAATTTACTATTTTAATGCAGTCGAACAATTTGGTGGTATTACAGTAATAACTGAACCCGTAAAGAGTATTGATTTTACCCCCAAACGAACAGATCCCTTAACAATTTATAAGGATTTAATTATTCCAGATCTAAAATTTGCTTTTGAGTGGTTAGCAGTTGGAGATCATTTAACCGCAACAAAACCAACAAAAAAAGCCGCTCTTGGTATGCTGGCTAAAGCTTGTCTGCAATCGACTTATTGGGATGAAACCAAACAGTATGCCACTGATGCTTTAACGTATGCAAAAATGCTAATTGAAGACTGCGAATCAGGTGGTGCACAATACAATACTTACATGTATGACACCTTCGATGAAGTATTTGATGAGGCAAACAATCAAAATAATAAAGAAGCATTGTGGAAGCATCGGTGGTATGCAGGTACCGACAATCATGGATCTAGTAATGGAAATCACAAATTAAATCGTAACGATGAATACTTCGGATGTGATGTATATAAATTTGGAGCATTCTCAAAAACTCAAGATTACATACTAAAATACGATGGAATGGTTTCTGGTCATTTTATGCCTACTCAACACCTCATCAATCTTTTTGAGCAAGATAATGGCTCTTTAGATCCTCGTTTTCACAAATCATTCAGAACAGAGTGGAAA
>DASRQG010000054.1:0-8080 GCA_035645995.1 Mariniphaga sp.
ATTATGACATTTTTATGGTATGCAAATGAATGATTGTCAGTCTGTGAGGTAGTTTTGGAATATTGTCGACTGTCAATTTTACAGGCTGTGATAGTTGTTTAATTGAATATATTAGCTGAAATGACTTATGATAATTAAAACTAAAGTCGATAAGATTGTGGATAAATAGTATTTTTGAAGTTGAAAAATAAATTCATGCAACGTTATTTTGTTCATCTGAGTTTTAAGGGCACTAGTTATCATGGATGGCAAATCCAGCCTAATTCAATATCGGTACAGGAAGTCCTTGAAAAAGCCTTTTCTACAGTGATACAGGAGACAATAGAAGTAACAGGAGCCGGCCGTACTGATACTGGTGTTCATGCTCTGTCGTATGTGTTACATTTTGATGTACCGAATCAACTTGCTGATTTGCCTAAGCTGATTTATAGTCTTAACAGTTTCCTTCCTTCAGATATAGCCATTCGTGAAATAAAACCAGTACCATCAGATGCACATGCACGTTTTAGTGCTATTTCACGTACCTATCAATATTATATTTCTTTGGTCAAGGATCCATTTCAGGTAGAATCTGCATACTACTACAGAGGAAATCTGGATTATGAAAAAATGCACCGGGCGGCACAGATATTATTGGGTTACGAAGATTTCACAAGCTTTAGCAGGTTGCATACAGATGTTAAAACCAATCACTGCACGATCTATCATGCCGGCTGGCAGAAAGTTGGCAACCAGTTGGTATTTACTATAAAGGCCAATCGATTTTTGCGAAATATGGTACGTGCAATCGTAGGAACTTTGCTTGATGTTGGAAAAGGAAAAATAGGTTTTGATGCGTTGAAAGAGATCATAGAAAAACAAGACAGGGGAGTGGCAGGTGCTTCAGCTCCGGCACATGGGTTATATTTAACCGAAATTGAATACCCGGGAACCTTGGGATTTTGAAGTTTAGATGATTTAAATAAAGATGTATATTTTTATAAAAAATTAGAATAAGAGTTGAGCATGAAAAATTGAAGGACAGTATTACGAATTCATGCAGGTTACAACTAACCTTTTAAATAATATTGAAGGATGAAAAACAAGAAAATGATTTTGAAGCAGTTTGTTTTAGTGATATTGATATTACTTCCAGGATTAAGTTTTGCGCAGGGGATTATTCCATTTCCTAATGATTATAAACCAGAAGAGGGTACTACAAAGTTCCCGCGCAAAATATCTGTTTACACTCAGGACGATGAATTTGCAAGATTGATACCAGTCGTTGGTAAACTCGCCGGAGATTATTTCTCTTTAGAGATCAGAGAAGCTAATAACAATGGATTTGTGGAATTAATCAGGAACAACAGTATTCAGAATGAAGAAGGTTATCAGATTAAGATTAATTCCCAAAAAATCCGGATAGAGGCAGGATCTCCTGCAGGTTGTTTTTATGGACTTCAATCTGTTATACAATTAATTGATGGCCATCGTGAAGAAAAAAAACTGGCTAATGCAGTCATAGAAGATTCTCCTTTATATGAATTGCGTGGAGTTATGCTTGATGAATCGAGGCACTTTTTTGGTAAGGAATATGTGATGCAATTGTTGGACTACATGGCAATCCATAAGCTCAATATATTTCATTGGCACTTAACTGATGTGCCGGGTTGGCGCATAGAAATAAAAAAATACCCCTTATTGACAACAGTGGGAGGAGTAGGAAATAATTCCAATCCTGATGCACCTGCAACTTATTATACACAAGAAGAAATTAAAGAGATTGTAGAATATGCACAGCAGCGTTTTATTGAAATTATTCCTGAGATTGATATGCCGGGCCATGCAACTGCAGCTGTTAAAGCATATCCAGAATACAGTGGCGGTGGATCAGAAAGATACCCCGACTTTACCTTTAATCCGGGATTCGAAGGAACCTATCAATTTTTAACTGATATTTTAAGTGAAGTAACAGAGCTGTTTCCTTCAGACTATATCCATATAGGTGGTGATGAGGTTCATTTTGGCAATGAACAGTGGAATAAGTTGCCTGAAATAAAGGACTTGATGAATGAACATCAACTTAATACATTGGTCGATGTAGAACATTATTTTCTGAAGCGGATGGCTGATTCAGTGAAACATTTGGGCAAAACCGTGATGGGTTGGGATGAGGTTATGGCTGCAGGATTGTCGAATGAGAATACAGTGGTAATGTGGTGGCGACATGATAAACCACAACTCTTAAAGGAGGCACTGGAAAAGAACTACCCGGTAATTATGTGTCCAAGAATTCCACTGTACCTCGATTTCGTGCAACATGAGTCACATCAACATGGACGTAAATGGCAGGGTAACTTTGCACCAATAGAAGGGGTATACGAATTCCCTTCAGAAAGATTTACAGGAGGAGTTGATTTTGACAGCCCACTGATTAAAGGGATACAGGGTAATGTTTGGTCAGAAGTGATACACACACCGGAAAGGCTTCAGTTCATGCTATATCCCCGTTTGTCAGCCCTTTCAGAGGCTGCATGGACCAAAGAAGAAAATAAAAGTGCAGCAAGTTTTTTTGGCAGGTTAACTAAGCTTACCAAAATTTATGACAAGCACCATGTGCGGTATTACGATTATATGAATCCTCAAATTGATAAGGAAGTACCAGGGCCGCAGAAATAAATCACAGAATACAATTATTATGAATCAAAAAGTAATGTCAACACTATTGGGATTATGCTTTACTTCTATGACCGGGGTAACGCAGGAACCGGTCAACCCACCTAATTTTGTATTCATTCTTGTAGATGATCTTGGATGGGCTGATATTAAATGCAATTACGCTGAAAGCTTTTATGATACTCCCAACATCGATAAACTTGCAGCGAGAGGGGTACGGTTTACGCAGGCTTATTCTGCCAATCCCGTTTGTAGTCCTACACGTGCAGCAATCATGACCGGTAAGCACCCGAACAGGGTCGGTATTACAGACTGGATTCCGGGTGATGCTCCTAAAGACAGGCCATTAATCGGACCGCAGATAAATAACGAACTGGCACTTGAAGAGATAACCATTGCTGAAAAATTAAAGGAAGCCAATTATAACACCTATTTTGTCGGGAAATGGCATCTTGGCGATGAAGGTTTTTTCCCGGAAGATCAGGGTTTCGATGTAAATATTGGAGGACATCACAGGGGCAGTCCTCCCGGAGGTTATTATTCACCTTATAAGAATCCCAAATTAAGAGACGGACCTAAAGGAGAGTATCTTCCCGACCGGTTAACCAATGAAGGCATTCACATAATGGAGAGGTCAAAGAATCAGCCATTTCTGTTGTTCCTGTCCTATTATACAGTACATACACCCATACAAGCCTCAAAGAAATTCATTGATGAATATACCCAAAAAAGGGAAGTATTAAATTTAGCAGAAGTACCGCATCAAAAAGAGGGGGATGGTTGGACAAAAATGATACAGGAAGATGCTGCCTATGCATCGATGGTTACTGCAATGGATGAAAATGTAGGAAGGTTGCTGGATGCGATTGATGAAAATAATTTGACTGAAAACACATGGGTCATTTTTACCAGTGATAATGGTGGTTTATCAACCCTTACCCGTAAAAATGCTCCGACACACAATGGTCCTCTGCGTGCAGGCAAGGGATGGTGTTATGAAGGGGGAATCAGAGTGCCGCTAATAATTGCGGGACCTGAAATAAAAAATCCAGGAACTGTTACTGATGTTCCTTCTGTAAGTATGGATTACTATCCTACCATATTGTCACTTGCAGGCATCGGGCACAAAGATGTTGATGGTGAAAATTTAGTACCGGTTTTATTAGATGAAAAATCTATAAAACGAAAAGAACTGATGTGGCATTTCCCCCACTACCATGGGAGTGCCTGGAAGCCCGGATCTGCCTTACGAAAAGGTGACTGGAAACTGGTGGTTCATTATGAGCAGGATAAAAAAGAATTGTTTAACCTGGCTGATGATCCTGGTGAAAATGATAACTTAGCAGAAAAATTTCCTGCGAAGACCAGAAAATTGAATAAGAGTTTGAACAAACAATTAATTGAAACAAATGGCTTACTGCCTAAGGAAAATTTAAATCAACAGTAATTTGATATGAGACTAATTAGACTGGATCATAAACTATTTCTACTTTTCATTATTTTTATATTTGGTACAGCAGTTAAGGGATTTCCACAATCCCTATCTCAAACTTTTGAGATAAGGTATTTCACACAGGATCGCAAAGCAAATGGTGAAACTGATTTTAAAGGTGAAACTGAATGGTTTGATACCGAAGGAAGAGTATCTTTTCTAAAAGCTTATGCTGATTTTGCCTCTGATTATTTTAATAATAAGGCACTCGATCAACAAATAGTCGAAGATGAAGAGGTCAGCGAATTAATAAATAGTATCAAACCTCAACCACTTACAAACATTCGTAAAACCATAGTTTTGAATGACTGGCGGAGTTATGGCTATAAGAATGGGCAGGAAGAACAGAAAAAGCAGGAACTTCGAAAATGGGAATCGATACCGGGAGCCCAAATCCAAAACGGAAAGCTGGTGTTTGAAAATACTTCATTGTCAATACCAATCAATCCAATGAATTGGCGTTTTTCCTTATCGGGGAAAATTATGCTCAATGATAATAAAAAAGCTGTCATTGAATTCAAGGAAGGAGAAACATCTGTAATTACTTTAAAGATTGGAGATCGTCAAAACCAGCAAGTAGATGTTGTTGAGTTTCTTATAGAGGGAGATTTGGAACAGAAAAGATTTAACAGCTATATCAATGGAATTATGGTTGATGATTTTATTTTAATGGCTGACACATCGATCAATTCTATCAATGCATTATCTATTTCAGTAAAGGGTAAAGGTAGTATTGATGATATATTTCTGTTTAACCATATACGAAAAGATGATGTAAATTATCCTTATTATTCGGAGGTAGTCATTGATGAAAACTTTGAAGTAAAGCCTGATATCAGTGGATGGCATTCCGGTTCTTTTGATGACAGCCATTGGGAGGTTACCGATTTGCCTGCAGTGCATGGAGGATTACGCGAAAAAGAAGAATCACTTTATTTACGAAAACAAGTTTATGTAGATGAATTTGAGAGGGCCTTTTTACAAGTTGAAACTCTGGATCCGGGAGGAGAGGTATGGGTTAATAACGAAGTAGTAGCAGTTGTAAATGACAGGCATCCACAAGAACTGGAGCTAACACCATATCTCTTAAGAAACAGCAACAATCTTATTGCCATAAAAGTAAAACCATATAAATTAAGTTTGCCAATGCCCCATACCCCAACCGATCATCATATAGGCTGGTTTTTGGGGAGGACAAAATTATTACTGACTTCCGCCTGCAGGATTAATGAAATGTTTGTATCAACTCAGGGGATTAAGGATAATGCAATACAACATCATAAAATGACCATTCATAATCCGGGGCATAATTTTTTTGAAGGGAAGGTTGAGATAAATTATTATCCATGGTATCCTGAAGAAGGTGAAAAGTCTGCTCACTTTTCTGAGAAAGTTAAATTACGTCCCCGAATTAAAAATGAGCTGGCTTTTGAGTTCCCTGTACCTGATGCAGAGCTTTGGAGCCCTGATTCTCCAAATTTATACCGTGTAGAGGTTATCTTACGCGACCATGAAGGGCAGGCAATAGATGATTATGTGACAACTACCGGCATCAGAACAGTGGAACAGAAAAATGGATTGCTGTATGTAAATGGTACACCTGAAATGTTTAATGGTGCACAAATAATGGGTTTCCGCACACCCATTGAGACGGTAGCTAAGCATAACCGGTGTGCACCTATAGAAACAATAGCAGAAGAGCTGTTAATGAACCAGAAAATGAATTCAAACCTGCTGCGTATACATGTACATGCAGAAAAAGATACTGCTGATGGTATTAATGATCCACGCTATGCTGAAATAGCTGACCAAATGGGGATGTACCTGTTTTGGTCGACCGCAGCATTTATAAGGGAAGGGGAGTCATGGAACATTGATTATGCAGGTTACCCCAAATTCATGAAACAGGTTATGAATCATCCATCTATAGTAATATGGGAAGCCTCAAATCACCCCAACCGTTTCAAGAAGCATGATGTTAGTGAAACACATGATTTTGTAAAAGAGGTTGTAACGACCATTTCAGATACAGATCGAAGCCGGTTAATCTCCCCGACTACTTTTTGGCAGCATACACATTACGCCAATTATGACGGAACAATCGATAATAAGGGTAATGCTATAACAGCTGTCGCTGAGTTTATGGATCCATTGGTTACCCGGGGCAGTCAGGATGCTTATACTGGTTATGGTGCAGAATGGACGAAGCTGCGGAAAGCACCAAACGCATGGGCTGCCTCTTGTCTTGCTGCTAATGATAAAGCATATTTTAATTTCGAGCATGAAGAATCGATCGGGCAGCCAAATTGGGATCTTAGTAAAGGAAAGCCCTGGTATCTGGTGCAATCCTATGAATGGAGTTATGATGAAGGAAGTATAGGCAGAAGGTTAACTACTGATGAGTGGAGAGAGAGTCAGGCCTGGCAGGCTTTTTCTGCCTGGGAATCAATGAAAAGACAGATGTTGCTGGGGTATGATGGATTTTCATGGTGTTGCCTGAGAGGAGGAGCTAACATGGGAACCTACCAGAAACCGCTGATTGATAACCTGCGACACCCAAAGTTGGCTTTTTATACAAATAAGATGGTATTTCAGGAAACTTGGGCAGCAAGTGAAAATGTGGATGTTGCGTATGGGCCTGATGATCTGATTAAACCGGTGATCCATCATTTAGGTACTGCGAAAACTGTAGATCTTATAGTAGAATTGAAAAATATTAAAGGCAAAATCATCGATACCAAAAGGTTTAGAAATCTGAAACTACAGGAAGGAAGAAATACATTATCTCTTGGAGGGTTTAGGTTTAAGAACGTAAAAGATGGTGTTTATGGGATAACTTATCAATTAATAAACCGATAAAATCATGAATAAAATTAATCTTTTAATTATCGCCCTGTTATATATAGTTATAGAAGGGTGTGCCGATAAAGAAACCGGAGTTATTGTTAATTTTCCAAAACCCTCAGATCCTGTTCAAATAACAGAAAATGGGAAGGAACATTTATTGGCCAGTTATTATGGCATTAACTCCTGGAGTGCGAACCAACGATATGTTACCATTTTACAAACGGATGTAAAACATCGGTTGCCTGAGGAGAATGATCCGGCTGTTCTTGGACTTTTTGATTTGGATAATAATGAGTTTCTACCACTTACAGAAACTCGTGCCTGGAATTTTCAACAAGGCTGTATGGCGCATTGGCTGGCTACTTCGCCTGATTCATTAATCATTTACAATGATTATCGCGATGGCAATTTCCTTTCTGTAATTATGAATGTACATACTAAAGAAGAAATCAAAACTTTTCCTTATCCGATCAGTGCAGTATCACCTAATGGAAAAGAAGCAGTGAGCATAAACTTTGCACGATTGCGAAATACCCGTACCGATTATGGTTACGGCGGAAACGGTCAGGACGCGAAGATTGATGTTCAGTTCCCCGAGGATGATGGAATTGTACTATTGAATTTGGAAACAGGTGAAGCAAGATTGATCGTTTCTATTGCACAGGTAAAAGAACTGGTTCCCGAGATACCTGAAGATGGAATAGAATATTTTAACCATACACTTTTCAGCCGTGGTGGGAGTAAGATATTTTGGCTGGCAAGAGCAATTCCACATCGAAATACTACTTCATTAACCGTAAACACTGATGGTACAGATCTTCAGCGATGTTTCCCTGATGGCTGGGAAGGGTCACACTTCGACTGGCTCAACGATAATGAATTGATGGTTACTGCCAACTATGATGCAAAACAATATGGGCATGTACTTTTTACTGTCGGTGAGCAGGATTACAAACGTCTAGGGAATGGCCTGCTCGACTACGATGGACATGGAACCTTCTCACCCGATGGGAAATGGATGGTGACAGACTCTTATCCAAGCAGGGGATTGAGGGAGCAAAAGTTATACCTGATGGATATGGACAC
>DASRQG010000055.1:0-5717 GCA_035645995.1 Mariniphaga sp.
CATAAAAAGTTTGGGAAAATACCAGAAATTAAAGCCATTCATGCAGGGTTGGAATGTGGAATACTGGGTGGTAAGTACCCTCATTGGGATATGATTTCCTTTGGCCCTACCATACGTTTTCCCCACTCTCCGGATGAAAAAGTTAATATCGAATCGGTACAGAAGTTTTGGGAGTTTCTGATCATTACTCTTGAAAATATACCGAAAAAATAATAGTGATAGCCTGGTAAGTAGCTTTAATTTACTTGCCGGGTTCTTTTTTGTTTGATGTTTCCTTCTGAACAGAATTTAAAACTTCCTCAAATCCCTTTACTCGAAATAGTTTTAAATTCACTTCTTCTAAAACAGGTTTTGGAATATTTCACCTCTGCTGAGTTTTTGCCGGGTTATAAAAGATAAAAGATAAAAATCAATTTATATCAGTATATTTTTCATTCTTACCGGTTAAGTAGCAGGATGATTCATTCAAAATAATATTTTTGTGATTTGATTCAAAATATCTGTAATGTATAAATCTTTTCTTTTACTAAGCCTTATAGCCATTATATTTACTTCATGTTCTTCGGGGAAAAAGGCTTTCCAACAAGGTGATTATTTTATTGCTGTTTCTAAAGCTGTTGATCGGTTGAGATCTTCACCTGACAATAAAAAGGCAGCTTCAGTTCTTCATGAAGCTTATCAATATGCCCTCGAATGGTCGCAAGAGGAGATTGATTTGGTTGAAGCATCTAATTCACCATACAAATGGGAGCATGTGATGAATATGATGGAGAAGGTAAATAATATGTCAGCAGAAATAAGGGGAGTACCTGCTGCCCGGCAAATTATCAGGAGTCCTAAAGTTTATACTGCAGAGCTGACTTCTGTTTATGAAAAGGCAGCTGAAGAAAGGTATCTGGCCGGACAGGAGGAGCTGAACCGAAACTCTCGAGAAGCAGCAAGAATAGCATTTGATCATTTTTATGCCGCAGACCAGTATATGCCCGGTTATAAGCAGGTGAGGGAGTTAATGGATGCAGCGAAAGACCTGGCAACAGTAAAGGTTGTGCTTGAAGCAATACCTGAAACCGGTCAAAAATATAAACTTTCATCGCAATTTTTTTTCAATCAGATATTCAGTTACCTTAATTCTAAATATGACAGCCGGAGTTTCATAAATTTCTATTCTTCTATACAGGCTCGAAATGCAGGTATAAATTATCCTGATTATATCATCAATATGGAGTTTTTTGATTTCTCTATTGGTAATCTAACCCACACTGAAAAAGAAGAGAATTTAAAAAAGCAGGTGAAAGTAGAAACCAAAGATACTACAAAGATTGTCTATAAAACCTATGCTGCTAAATTTAAAACCTTCACTGATCAGGTGCATTCAGGTGGAAGTTTAAGGGTTATGATATCTGAAGCACAATCAGATAAAATGCTGGTTGATGAGATTATACCTGGTTCATTTACCTGGATCAATCAGTATGCTCTTCATGTTGGTGATATTGAGGCATTGGATAAGAAACAGGTGGAGCTTACAAAAATGAAAGCCTTACCTTTGCCACCCGAGCAAGACTTATTCATTGAATTCACTAAACCAGTTTATGATCAGGTAGTCGCCAGGCTTAATCGTTTCTTTCAACCATACAACTGAGGGCAGAGGTTAAGGATAAATAGCTTATTCATAACGAAGTGATTCTATCGGATCAAGTTTTGCTGCTTTTTGTGCGGGATAAAAGCCTGATATAACTCCTACCAAAAAGCAAAGTGCTACACCTGTTAACATCCATCCCCATGGAATAATAAACTCTGATGCAATCAACCTGGCTACCAGATTGCCTAAAAGTATACCTGCCACTATCCCGGCAGCACCCCCTATCTGGCCAATCAATATGGCTTCTATTAAGAATTGTTTTTTGATAGTAGAAGATTTTGCTCCGGCAGCTTTACGAATTCCAATTTCAAGTGTGCGTTCTGTCACCGATACCAGCATTATATTCATTAAGCCTATAGCTGCGCCAAACAAGGTTATAAATCCAATTATTGTAGCTACGAGGGTTATACTTTTAATATTATTCAGAAGTATTTGGGCTATATTATCGCTCTTCTCAATGTTGAAATCTGATTCATCATAAATGCTTAATCTTCTTATGTTGCGAAATGCTGCTTCAGCCTGACCAACAGCCATTTCCATTTTCTCCGGACCATCAACCATTACCTGAAGGTTAAAGTTCATATCAGGTCTTGAAAATTGTGAACGGGTATTGGTATAAGGAAGATAACAAATCCGGTCGTTGCTGATACCCATTCCGCTGCCTTTACTTTTTATGACTCCAATAACTTTATATTGAATGCCACCAATACTTATAACTTTTTGAAGCGGATTTTCAGCGGAATAAAAAATCTTTCGTACTACTTCACTTCCTATCAGCGCCACATTCCTTCCATTCTCAAGTTCATGATTTGTAAAGCTCCGGCCTTTTTCAATTTCAATCCCGGCAGTTTGAAGATAGTTCTCATCAATGCCTCTGACAGTAACATTTGGATTTGTTTTTTTGCTTCCGATTTTAATGGTTGCATTTCCGGTTGCAGTTACAGATGTTGCCACGATTGCAGGAAAGTTAAACTGTTCCTTAAATTTCTTAGCTTGATCGAAGGAGATGTAAGCGTGGTTTTTGGTGCGGTAACGATTTTCTCCTACCTGAACCTGCATGGCACGACTTGTAATTGTAAAAGTGTAAGCACCCATGAAGGTAAATTCGCGGGTAATTGAATTTTTGATTGCATCTATAGCTGTTAGTATTCCGATCAAAGCTGTAATTCCAACAGCGATGATCATTACAGTGAGTCCCGATCGTAACATATTCGATCGGATTGAAGACACTGCTATGTGTAAATTTTCCCAATATTCAACTGTGGGCCTCATGGCAATGAAGTTCTTTAAAATGGGTATAGATTCACTCCATCAAATTACATATTCTATAAATAATTTATAATATCTATGTGAACAGATGACGGTTTTGTTCGATTGTTCGCGATTCTTATAATCTTTTAACAATTTTTAGAATTGTAGTAATTTCGGATAAATAAAATGAAAGAAAAATCATGATCCTTGTGTAATGTTTTGATAATAAAGTTTATACGATTACCTGAAACGGAGTAGAATTGAAGAATTTACATCGATTTCCTGTTGAAAAAAATATAATGGTGGTTTTCACTTACAGAGAAAAATAAAAAGGTTCTTAATTTTGGAAGTGGAAAAAGGAATAAGGTTATGATTTATAAATTTAGAATCACCTCCCCGGAATCAGAAGACTTTCATTTAGGAATGGAGTTAGATGGGAGACATACCTTTTTCGACTTTCATGCTTATATTCAAAACAGTATTGGTTACGAATCACATCAACTGGCTTCATTCTTTGTGCCGGGGCAATACGGACAAAAGGAAAAGGAAGTTTCGATGATTGATACCGGCTCTAATGGAGGCATTTATTTAGTAATGCACAAAACCTACTTAAACAAAGTTATCGGCTTACATCAGCCACAATTAATTTACACATTTGATTTTATAAACGACCGTTCGTTGAAAATTGAATTAACAGGTATTGTTATGGAAAGAAATCTAAAAGAACCGACGGTTACTCTTAACAGAGGCGTCGCCCCGGTTCAGGTACTCGAAGAAACCTCTTTTGTACCTGAATCAGTCAAAAACCACGATGATGAGATATTTATGGATTTTGGCATTTTAAATGATTACACCGAACTATATGGTGAAATGGAGGATTATTGAATTCTTTTCAACTGATGGAATGAATCATTTATCGACTGTTCAAAAACTATTTGAACAGTCTTTTTTTATTACATGATGTACCAACTTAATTAATTTTCATATTGAAAGTACTTGCTATTATAACAGGGCCAACGGCAATAGGCAAAACAGATGCAGCTATTGAAGCTGCCAAATATTTTAATACTGAAATTGTATCTGCAGATTCAAGGCAGATTTACCGTGAGCTTCATATTGGTACGGCTGTACCGGAGGAAGTAGATTTGAAGTCTGTTCCACATCATTTTATACATTCCCATTCAATATTTGATAATTATAATGCTAGTCGATATGAAACTGAAGCACTCGAATTGCTAGATCAGCTTTACACCAAACATGATATTGTAATTCTTACCGGAGGCTCTATGCTCTATATTGATGCTTTGTGTAATGGCATTGATTTAATCCCTGATATTGACCTTCAGCTGCGTGAGGAGCTAAAAGTGCGTCTTGAAGAAGAAGGAATTGAGAGTTTACGATTGCAACTTAAAAAGCTCGATCCTGTTTATTATATCAATGTGGATCTAAAGAATCCGGCTCGCATAGTTCATGCTCTGGAAGTGTGCCTCATGACTGGCAAACCTTATTCATCGTTCAGAAGAGATTCGCCAAAGAAACGGGATTTTGCCATCATCAAAACGGCGCTTGATTGTGACCGATCCAAACTTCACACCAGAATTAACACCAGGGTTGACAGGATGATACAGTCTGGTCTTGAAGATGAGGTTCAAGCTCTTCTTCCGGTGAAACATTTAAACTCATTAAATACTGTCGGATACCGTGAGCTTTTCGATTATTATGAAGGTAAAATTGCAAAGGATAAGGCCATTGAACTTATTAAACGTAATTCAAGAAGGTATGCTCGAAAGCAGCTAACATGGTTTAGACGCGACAAAGAGTACAAATGGTTTACTCCTCAGGAAGTTCCACAATTAATAAAGCATATAGAAACCTTAATAAAAAATTTATGAACCAATCGGATAATTTTGTTATAAGGGTATATGGACTGGTCTTGAATGATTACAACCAGGTACTGGTAACAGATGAATATCAATTAGGGATGGAGATGACAAAGTTTCCGGGAGGAGGGCTTCATTTTGGAGAAGGTACTATTGATTGCCTGAAACGTGAATTTATAGAGGAATGTAATGGGCAGGAATTAAAGGATATACGGCATTTTTATACTACCGATTTTTATCAAAAGGCATTGTTCTATGAGAATGCCCAACTCCTTAGCATCTATTATTTAGTGGAATTAGAACTACCCTTAAGGTTTCCGATTTCAACCCATGCGTTTGATTTTCCAAGTAAAGAAAACGGAAATCAAAGTTTCAGATGGCTCAATTTAAAATCAGCATCAGCTCAAATGCTTACATTTCCAATTGATCAGAAGGTTTTATTAATGCTAAAGGACCAGTTGTAATTTGTAATCTTCATCCTACTATAGCAGCTGCATAATTACTCCAGCTCATCATTTTTGAAGATGCCTCTACGTTATCCCTGTTTATAGGGCTTTCTATAATTCTTTCCATTGCTTTTGCCATGGAATCTATGTCCTGAGGTTCAGCCAGATATCCATTGTATCCATCTTTTACTGTTTCAGGGAAATGACCTACCCGGGTAGCAAGTATTGGAAGCTTGAAATTGTAAGCTATTGATTCAACTCCTGATGGGGTGGCATACTGATAATAAAGAACTATTGCATCACTTATCTGGAAATACTTATTGACATCTTCATTTGGCACAAAATCATTCATTACAAATACTTTATCATGAATGCCCAACTCGTCGATCATTTGTAGCGGGTTATAATTCTTCTCATCATCTTCCTTTTTCAACATGATTGTTTTGGCAAGGCCAAAAAGGGCCTGTTTAACTCTTGTAGTTAACTTTTTATTATCTAAAG
>DASRQG010000056.1:0-15020 GCA_035645995.1 Mariniphaga sp.
TAGGCCAGGCAGCAGGTTTGGTTCTCAGCAAAAAGGGTATGGGGAGTTATGATGCATTTTCAGCTTCACAGATAAGGGTAGTTGCAGGAATCTATGGTTTTGCCATTTTATTTGTTTTTATGAAAAGATGGCCCCGCGTCTGGTCTGCATTAAGGAATCCTCCCGCAATGAAACGCATAGCATTAGGTGCTTTTTTTGGCCCTTTTTTGGGAGTTTCATTTTCATTATTGGCTGTTCAACATACAGAAACAGGTATTGCTGCTACATTAATGGCAATAGTTCCTGTGCTTATTATCGGACCATCAGTCCTTATTTTCAATGAGAAGATAAACACAAAAGAAATAGTTGGAGCAGTAATTACTGTTGTGGGAATTGCCTTTTTTTTCCTATAGAATCTTTTAAACAAATGCTTTTTTGATGTCATGAAATTGCGTGGATGGAATTTATGTAAAATATTTTCAATGTGAATTTTAAGTAATAATGTGAGGCAGGTTATGTAAATGTTAAATAAAAAATTAAGTAAGAAGCCACTTTACAGAAATTAAGATTGCCCAACCTGAAGTCTATTGAGACTTTGCTGAAATTTATTGAAATACCACCGAGTCGAGTGTGTTATTATCAAAAATAACTTGTCCTGTTTTGATTTTGTAGTTTTGCAGGAAAAAAAGATATGCCGTGTCGTTTAGAATTGAAAGATATTGAACTAATTAATCCAACTAACATATTGCCTCAAACATCCTTTTGGGGAAGAATAAAGCATGCTCAAGGGTTTATTCCCAGAGGGTTTGAACTTTCAGTTTCTAAAGAACTATTAAATCCTGCTGTTGAAAACACAAACAGAATCAATGATGATCTGCTTGTGTTTGTAAAGTATATTAACAGTACTGAATGTTTTGCTTATGTACCTTATGGGCCTGAAGTAGAGCCTGTTTTTGAAAATCAGGGAATCTTTCTGGAAGAATTATCTGAAATTTTACGCAGTTACCTGCCAGAGGGAAGTTTGTTTATCCGTTATGATTTAAAATGGCAAAATCAATGGTCGAAGGATGATGAATATTTTGATCAGGAAGGTAATTGGTTGGGGCCTCCTGATTCTGGTGTTCAGGAATTCAGAGTAAATTTTAAAACTGAGAAATGGAATTTACGGAAGAGTCCTGTAGACATATTACCTAAAAATACTTTTTTCCTGGATTTGAATCGGAGTGATGAAGATTTGTTGTACAATATGCGGTACAATACGAGGTATAATATACGAAAGGCTGAAAAAAAAGGTATACAGATTAAGGAATACGGACTGGAACACATCAATGAATGGTATAAGTTATATGTTGAAACTGCCTTACGACACGATATGCCTATGCAGGATGAAAAGTATTTTTCTACCATTCTTAAGAATCAGGATAACTCTAAGAAAGGGGTACAAATAAAGATGTTAATGGCTGAAAATAAAGGACGGTTTTTAGCGTCTATGTTTTTGGCCTTGACGAATAAACGTGGTGTATATCTGTATGGAGCTTCTGCAGGCACACAAGACAATCTTATGGCCAGCTATTCCTTACAGTGGGAAGCAATAAAAACAGCTAAAAGCCGGGGGTGCACCGAATATGATATGTTTGGCTCTGCCCCTAATCTGAGTAGAAACCACCCCTTACATGGTGTGCATGTTTATAAAAAAGGGTTTGGAGGCAGGTTGTACCATCGTATGGGATGTTGGGATTACCCATTCAAAATTAAAGAATACGAATTATACAAGATGCAGGAGCAAAGCCTTCATAATTAATAGCCCTGAGATATTCTTATACAAACCAGAATGAGTTTTGTAGCTTTTAATTACAGAATTTATTCTGGTTTTTTGTTTTTATATGCTTTAATATGATTTTTCAGTAGTGTCCGGTAAAAATGTTGATTAATGGCTAAAGCTCGGTATTTTATTGCGTTTATAACCCCAGGCTTAAGCTTGGGG
Source organism: Mariniphaga sp. (assembly GCA_035645995.1). Lineage (GTDB taxonomy): Bacteria > Bacteroidota > Bacteroidia > Bacteroidales > Prolixibacteraceae > Mariniphaga. The sequence continues at coordinate 1,964 of DASRQG010000056.1, forward strand.
TTATAATAAGGAGCAATAAATTGGCTTTAGCTATTAATCATAATTACCTTATTTTCAGCAAGAAATAGAAATTAAATCTATTGTTTCGTCTAAATGGAATTTTTTCCGGACAACATTGATAATTTTTAATTGTTTGAATGCGGTTGCTATTTTATGAAGGGAAAAGTAGCTACTTAATAATTTTGTTTAAAATATTACCTGTCATATTCATTTTCCCATACGCAACTGCCTCAATGAGATGAAAATATTGATTCATTTTAACTTAATTTTGATGGAAGGTTGAACAATTTTTTATAAATTGAAGACTAATAAATCTTAATTAAAAAATGCAGGAGAAATAATAGCCACACATGTATCTTTCACATAAAGGAAGACATTAATTTTAAGAATAAGATTTTCCCAACTTCAATCAGAAAGGAGACAATGATGAACAAGCAAAGTATTAAATTCGGAAATGTAAAAGGGGATGTTATAGGTGCGGGTGCGACCGGAATAATAGCAAAGAAAATATCTGGCAATATAAATATAGGTGCCAGCCAAATGGAAAAGATGCCTGACGAGTACAGTCAGAGTTTAAAGGAATTCTCGGATCGTATTAATCAACTTTTGGAAAAGTATCATGTCGAACCATCAAAAGTACAACCGGTACAGGAAACCGTTAACGATTTAGCAGAAGAGGCAGCTGAGGCCGGTAAGAAAGAGAAAGTGGATTATGTAACTGAAATGTCACTTAAGTCAAAGCTGGTTTCTGCAGCAGCCGGACTGGCGAAACTTCTCCCAAAAGGAGCAGAACTTGCTGCAGCCTTTACTCCATTGGCTCCATTCGGAAAACTTATTGGTGAAGCTGTTGATGTTGTTGTAAAAAAGGTTATTGATAATGAATAGGTATAACCGGTTAATATAATTTTTCAAATGGGCAATCAGAAAATTAAGGTTGGAAATGTTGCAGGAGATGCCTTAGGGGTAGGAGCAAAAGGGGTAGTTGCCAAAGAAGTTCATGGGAATATAATTCAAATAGTATATAAATCGGGTACTATAGAAGAACAATTGGGAAAATTAACACAGATTCCTACTGAAGTAAATCAGAATCAAATGGCAGGAATAGATGGCAGTATTTTACCCAAGGATTCAGAACAATTGCAGGAGAGCGTTACTGAACTTTTAAATATCTTAAAAACATCCGGTTTGCCCCATCGTCAGAATAATGAAATTCGGGCAGGAAATCATCAACTTTCTCAGGTTGACCTTCTGCTTAAAAAGGCGATATTGATTAAAACTGAGGCTGATCAAATGTACTTTGAGAATGCCAGCAATCCTAATCCTCCCGAAAAAAAATTACCACAATCAGAAAGTAGAAGTTTTATAACATCATCCATCTTATTTAAAGAAAGAAAGCATAAAGCAAAACTTCAGGAAGCATATGATCTTCTTGTGGAGGCTAATGAATTGGATCCTGCCAATACAGAAGTTTTACTGCATATGGCACAATTGTTAATAGAGCTAACTCCCGATGACCCTTCAGACGAACAAAAGCTGTTGTTTCGTATTCAACGCTTATTGAATAATCCAAAAGATGATGTTGAACGATTCAGACTTGCTCAAACAACCTTTTTGCTTGCTACTACTGCTGACCAACCGGATGAGCAGTTATTAAGTGATGCACGTAACATGTTTGACAGACTTGGCCGTACTGAGTGGGTTCGACAGTGCGATGAAATCCTGGAGGAAAGAAAAAATCAGGAAGGCCGGAATAATTCACAATTTGAATTTTATCCGGTTGGATCATGGTATGTTAAAACTTCAGATTTTGTTGGAAGTACCATGCAGATGACACTTCATTCGAATAGTTATTTTGAAGCTACTCAACAAGCGGGAATGTATGGAAATATAGCATATGCAACGGGGCAATGGATTTTTAATCCGCAGCAAAGAATGTTACATTTCCAGGGTGCTGTGAATAATATATATCCATTCATGCTTGGTGTAATGGTTCAGTATCAACAAGGACAAACTTTCTATGGTGTCGGAACAGATGGTTATAGTTATGTTTTGCAAAAAGTTTAAATCTTAATGCAATTGAAATTCTTACATCATTTACCCCTTCTGTAAAAAAGGAGTATTTTTTTGTTTCTATGAACTGGTACCTCCATATCTATTCCTTAAGAATAAAGTTAAAAGAATTTATTTGTAATGCATGAAGTATATATAAAGGGACTTAATGGCAATTTGCAGTTAAGTTTCATTATAGGACATAATATCTATCAAAAACCGGAGTTGGGATATAGAAAGATCCAATTTTATTTTAGGACAGATCTTTTGAGGTGGGTATTGTTAGATCGATTGATTGTAGTTCAGTGAGGACATCTGTTAAATAATCTTTCTTGACAGTTAAGGTATTAGATATTTATGGTAGGGTTCATTAATTTTGTGATATGCAATTTAAGATAGTTTCAGATTACAAACCAACAGGCGATCAGCCGGAAGCTATTAGGCAGCTGGTTGAAGGATTAAATACTGGAGAGCGTTTTCAAACCTTGTTAGGTGTAACAGGATCAGGTAAAACTTTTACGATGGCTAATGTAATTGAAACCGTACAACGGCCCACACTTATATTAAGTCATAATAAAACACTTGCAGCTCAGTTGTACAGTGAAATGAAGCAGTTTTTCCCTGATAACGCAGTAGAGTATTTTGTTTCGTATTATGATTATTATCAGCCGGAAGCTTATTTACCTACAACAGACACTTATATTGAAAAGGATCTTTCGATAAATCAGGATATAGAGAAGCTGAGGTTAAGTACTACATCAGCATTATTATCGGGACGGCGGGATGTGGTGGTAGTTTCTTCTGTGTCGTGTCTTTATGGTATAGGTAACCCTGAAGATTTTCATGCTAATATCACTGCTGTAAAAGTCGGACAGTCAATATCGAGGAACAGTATGTTGCACAGTTTGGTGGATGCACTTTATTCACGGAGTGAAGTTGATTTTCAGCGGGGTAATTTCAGAGTCAAGGGAGATACTGTAGATATTTTTCCGGCTTATGCTGATACAGCTGTAAGAATTGTGTTTTGGGGGGATGAAATAGAGGAGATACTGGGAATTGATCCGGTATCGAATCATACGATAGGACGGATGGATGAAGTTATCATTTATCCTGCAAATATTTTTGTAACCACTAAATCGCGGATGCAGTCGGCCATTCGTCATATTCAGGATGATTTGGTAAAACAGGTGGAATATTTCAAAGAAATAGGCAAGCCATTGGAAGCTAAGCGTATTCTTGAACGGGTTGAATATGATATGGAAATGATGCGGGAGTTGGGCTATTGTCCTGGGATTGAAAATTATTCACGGTATTTTGATGGTCGTTTGCCTGGTACACGTCCATTCTGTTTGCTGGATTATTTTCCGGATGATTTTCTTACCATTATTGATGAGAGTCATGTTACGATACCTCAAATACGTGCGATGTATGGAGGTGATAATTCGAGGAAGGTAACGCTTGTAGAGTTTGGATTCAGATTACCTGCAGCGATTGACAACCGGCCTTTGAAGTTTGAAGAATTTGAAAACCTTACTGAGCAGACTGTTTATGTAAGTGCTACACCTGCTGATTATGAGTTGGAGAAAAGTGAAGGCGTAGTGGTTGAGCAGGTAATAAGGCCAACCGGCTTACTTGATCCCGTTATTGAAGTACGGCCCAGTGCAAACCAGATTGATGATTTGATGCATGAGATCAACCTGCGAACTGAACGGAATGAACGGGTACTGGTTACCACGCTTACAAAAAGAATGGCAGAAGAACTGACAAAGTACCTGTTGAACTTTGGTGTTAAAACCAGATACATTCATTCGGATGTAGATACAATGGAGCGGGTTGAAATAATGGAACAGTTACGTAAAGGAGAATTTGATGTATTGGTAGGTATCAACTTGTTAAGGGAAGGTCTTGATTTACCTGAGGTTTCATTAGTTGCCATATTGGATGCTGATAAAGAAGGATTCTTAAGGTCGGAGCGGTCTCTGACACAGACTGCAGGACGGGCTGCAAGAAACCTGAATGGTATGGTAATTATGTATGCCGATAAAATTACAAATTCGATGCAAAGAACTATTGACTCAACCAATTACAGGAGAGAAAAGCAACTGAAATACAATGAAGAAAACAATATAACACCTACCCAGATAATAAAACCAACCCGTGAGATTATAGGTTATGAATTCAGGGGAGGAACAAAACCTGCAGCATATGGTGATACCGGACTTCCGGACGTAGCTGCTGACCCGGTCGTGCAGTATATGAGTATTGACGCTTTGGAGAAGACGATAGAAAAGACTCGTAAGCAAATGAAAGCAGCAGCTAAAGAGCTTGATTTTATTGAAGCTGCCAGATTGAGAGATGAAATGTTTGCCTTTGAACGACTGGTCAAAGAGCGTAAAAACCAACTTGTGGGGCCAAAATAGAATGCTGGAGAAGCTTTGAAATTTTAAATCATATTAGCAATAAAATTACCAGTTGATACTCGGGATATTATAATATCTGATTTCGAAAACATGGGATTGGTTATCTTGATTGTATTCTTTTTAACAATAGTAAAAATCAATAATACAAGAGGTTAGTGAATTTTAATGGACTTCTTGTTTATATTATAAAATGTTAATTTCTTGGCTTCCGATTATTTATATGTATTTTTACTCCGAAATTCTAAATAAAAATGGAAGTTTCTATAAAGCAATTTAGCAATAAAATAAGGCATCTTATTTTCAAACCAACATCATTTTGGAAGAATGAGAAGTTGATTCCCAATGGAATACAGCCATTATTTTTGGGCCATTTTTTACCTTTAGTTTTATTAACCGGGGCTGCTGAGTTTTTTGGACAATTATTAAAAGGCTCAGGCTTCTATCTGATGTATCCGTTGATGCGCTCCATGAGAGAAATCATTCTTTATCTTCTGATGTATGTATTCTCTGTATTTCTTACCCAAAAACTTATTAAACCCTTTGAAGGGAAAAATCATACATCAGCAGTTAAAAAGCTAATAACATATAGTTTGATGCCGGTGATGTTGGTTTCAATTGTTACCAGCCTGTTCCCATTTCTGTACATATTAGATGTATTGGCTTTCTATAGTTTTTTTATTTTTATAGTAGGTGTAGATGAACTAATGGAATTCCCGGAAAGGAAACAAACGCGGTACATAGTAATAGCATTAATGGGAAATCTCTTTATCTATAGTTTTTTGAGTTTATTTCTGACAAGGCTTGTAACCTCCTTTTTATAGTAGGAGTTTGCTTTTTAGTTCTTATTTTTGCCATTTAACAGATTATCTGTATTTAATTAAATAAGCAAATTAACGTGGCACATCCAAAGGCAAATATCAATATCAGGAATAAGAAGGCTACATTTGAGTATGAGTTGATAGAACGATTTGTAGCAGGAATGCAACTTACCGGAACGGAGATTAAGTCGATACGTAATGGAAAAGTTAGCATGAATGATGCATACTGTCAGTTTCATGGTACTGAGTTATGGGCAAAAAACATCCATATATCGGAATACGAACTGGGGAACATCAACAATCATCCTGCTAAGCGCGACCGTAAGCTATTGATGACCAAAAGAGAGTTGGAAAAGCTGCAACGAAAACTAAAAGAATCGGGCCTGACGATAGTGCCGGTCAGGATGTTTATAACCGACAAAGGCCTTGCAAAGCTTGAAATTGCTCTGGCACGGGGTAAGAAGCTCTATGATAAACGTGAAACCCTGAAGCAAAAGGATACCCGGCGTGAAATGGACCGAATGATGAAGCACTAACATTAAATTTGTTTCTGCTCTGGTGTAGTGAATTATGATCATTTCCCGGCAAACATTCCCTTAAATGCTGGATTAGATAACCCCTACCCACTAAATCGATGAAAGATTTTTAGGAAAATAAAGTAGCAAAAGCTTTATAATACTTATTAAATGTGAGGGAGGCAGTTCTACGCTACCTCCATATTTTCAATCGGAATAATTTTATCCCCTTTATATTTAAGTAATAAATTTGCAACTGCCAAGGTATCTTTTTCGCAATAGCGGACAATTCGTTCGATATCTTTTTCTTCCCAATATATCTGGGCCACCTGACTCCCGTCTATATCATCCTTGGGAGTAGGAATGTTGAACAGTTCACACAGGAGAGACAGTGAAGTGAAATGTTTATAATCGCCAAACTTCCAAAGTTGCAAGGTATCAATTAGCTGTTCTTTTAGTTCCCATGGTTTAGCACCGGCGAAATCAAATAGTTTTGGGAGTTGAAGGTTGTTTACCAATGCTCTGCGGGCGATATAAGGATAATCGAATTCCTGTCCGTTGTGTGCACATAATCTGCGTTTACCTGCTTTAGCGAAGGCAGTTAATGCTGAAAAGAAATTTTCGATCAGCACCTTTTCGTCGTCATCATAAAATGATTTCACTCTAAATACCAGACTTTCATTTTTTTGTGCTACGTAACCTGCAGAGATACATATAATTCTGCCGAATTCTGCATAAATACCTGCCCTGTTGTAAAGCATCTCAACAGGTTCATCATTATTGATCTGGAATCTCATTTTATGCTCCCAGAGCTGTTTCCATTTTTCATTAAGGCCATTGTATTCAGGAGCCAGGGGTACTGTTTCGATATCAATAAAAATTATTTCCTCGATAGAAATATTTCCAAGCATATTTATTATTTTAAGGTGTGGTTTATATGATTTGTAAGAATGTTGATCGCAATATGATTCATTCCACCCTGTGGAATAATGATGTCGGCGAACCTTTTTGACGGTTCAATAAACTGAAGGTGGCTTGGGCGTACAGTTTTCTCGTACCGGTCGAGAACCTGAGTGATATCACGTCCACGTTCTTTGATATCGCGCCTGATAACTCTGGAAAGGCGTATATCGGAATCACAATCGACAAATACTTTAATATCCATAAGATCGCGAAGCTTACGATTTGTAAGGATCAGGATACCTTCTACAATTAGTACATGACGGGGTGCTACTTTTTTTGTTTCGGGAAGCCGTGTACAGGTTATGAAGGAATAGATTGGTTCGTCGACTGGTTCACCATTTTTTAGCTGTGTAATATGGTCAATCAGCAGGTCAAATTCGACAGATTCCGGATGATCAAAATTTTTAGCACGTCGTTCTTCCAGGCTGAGATGACCATTGTCGTAATAATATGAATCCTGTGAGATGATGGATACCTCTTCTGAAAAAAATTGTTCAGCAATCTTTTTTACTACAGTAGTTTTTCCCGAACCTGTGCCTCCTGCGATGCCTATTATCAGCATTTCTCTTTTTAGTTAATTGTTAATATTGGCTGAATTTAAAGTTTTTGCTTAACTTGCTGATTAGAAAACGTTAATTTCGCCACCGGAAAACGAAGGTACAAAAATTCATTACGATATGATAAACCACATAGTACTTTTTAAGCTGAAAGATTATCCGGAAGATAAAAAGGTTCAGATACTCAATGAACTTAAGGAATCACTGGAAGGACTTCAGGAAAAAATAACTGAAGTTAAATTCATAGAGGTTGGAATCAATCATCAGATTAATTCTGATAATTTTGATTTATCGTTAATTACCTATTTTGAAACACTTGACGACCTTGAAGCATACAGGGTTCATCCCGAGCATCAGAAGGTTGTGGAACGTATCAGGGAAACTACTGTTGACCGGGCATCGGTTGATTATTTTTTCGAATAGCCTGTCGCACAATTAATCGGATAGAAAATTAAAACAACAGGAACACTAAAATTACAATATGCCCGGCTTATATCCATTAAAGTTTAAACCTCGTTATCTCCCTAAAATCTGGGGTGGTAACCGGTTGAATACTATTTTAGGTAAGGATTTTGGTTCTTTACAGAATTGTGGTGAAAGCTGGGAGTTATCGTCTGTTGAAGATTATGTTTCCGAGGTGAGCAATGGATTTCTATCGGGCAATTCGTTGACTGATTTGATTGAGGTTTACATGGGTGATATAGTTGGGGAGAAGGTATTTAAGAAGTATGGATTAGAATTCCCATTGCTTTTTAAATTTATTGATGCCAATGATGATCTTTCGATACAGGTTCACCCTAATGATAAATTATCCAAAGAACGCCATAATGCATACGGCAAAACTGAGATGTGGTATGTAATACATGCTGAGGAAGGAGCCTTAATAAATTCAGGATTCAACCGGAAGGTAACAAAAGAAGAATATATCATGCTACTTCAGGAAGGACGGCTTCATGAGGTTCTGAAATATGATACAGTAGAACCAGGGGATGTATTTTTTATACCTGCAGGAAGAGTTCACGCAATCGGGAAGGGTGTTTTATTGGCTGAGATTCAGCAGACATCTGATGTAACTTATCGTATTTTTGATTACAACAGGACTGATGCAGAAGGGAAGCAGAGGGAGTTGCACACTGAGTTGGCACTTGATGCAATTGACTTCAGTTACATAAAGGACACAAAATCGAAGTTTGATCTTGAGAAAAATGTTACGGGTGAAATTGTTAAATGTGAGTATTTTACAACCAACCTGCTGGAATTTACGCAACAGGTAGAGAAAGATATTTATGCTTTGGATTCGTTTGTTGTTTATATAAACCTTCAAGGCAGCTATAAGTTAGTGTATGGTGAAGGGGAAGAGATTGTTGAGAAAGGAGAAACTATACTTGTACCTGCCAGTCTGGAATCATATTCGCTAATTCCATTAAGTGGGGAGGCAAAGGTCTTGGAGGTATATGTTTGAATATAGAATCGGTTCAGAAAAAGAAATAAAAGCAGGGAGAAAAGATTCCTAAATGGAAATAAAAGATGCCCAATTTATAATCAGTAATAGTGATGTGGCCAAGTGTCCGAGTCCTGATAAGCCGGAGTATGCATTTATAGGCCGATCAAATGTGGGCAAATCCTCGCTCATCAACATGCTGGCACAGCGTAAATCGCTTGCAAAAACATCCGGTAATCCGGGGAAGACACAATTGATAAACCATTTTTTAATTAATAAAGAATGGTATCTGGTGGATTTACCTGGCTACGGATATGCCAAACCAGGGCGGAATGAAAGCCGGAAATGGGAAAAGTTTGTCAGGAAATATATTTTGTTACGTCAAAATTTATACTGTCTGTTTGTATTGGTAGATATACGCCATAAGCCACAGAAAATTGACCTTGAATTTATGGAATGGTTGGGTCTGAGTCATATTCCCTTTGCAATAATATTTACAAAATCAGATAAGTTAAAGCCCGAAGAACTTGAACAGAATATAAACGAGTATGAAGCATCAATGTTAGTAATTTGGGAAGAGATGCCACCATGGTTTGCTACTTCATCTCTTAAAGGAGAAGGGCGCACAGAGGTACTTCAGTATATTGCCGGAATTAATAAATCGGTTGGTAGTCTGAATAGGGGTAAGACAAATTAATTTATTATTTGATAGAATAAAAGGGGTTAATACATTAACTTTGCCCCGTTTTTAAAATAAAAAGAACATTTCGATGGGCAGTAAGAATCATCAATTAAAGATTTTCACAGGCAGGGCCACCCGCCATCTTTCAGAGAAGATATGTGATAGCCTGGATGTAGATTTAGGGCTTTCATCATGTCCCGTATTTTCCGATGGCGAGTTTGAACCTTGTTATGAAGAAACCATTCGAGGGGCACATGTATTTATAGTACAATCAACACCACCACCGGCAGAAAATTTATTGGAGTTGTTGTTGATGGTTGATGCAGCAAAAAGAGCCAGTGCTGCTCATGTTGTAGCCGTAATACCTTATTTTGGCTTTGCTCGTCAGGACAGAAAGGATAAACCCAGGGTTTCAATCGGGGCAAAACTCATGGCAGATTTATTGTCTGCTGCCGGTGTTGACCGTGTAATAACCATGGATTTGCATGCTGATCAGATACAAGGGTTTTTTAATGTGCCTGTAGATCATTTATATGCTTCAGCATTGTTTATTCCATTCATCAGCAAAATGGAGTTGCCAAATATTATAATTGCCTCACCAGATGTTGGAGGTACCAAAAGAGCGAATACCTATGCAAGAATGCTACAGACCGAAATGGTTATATGCCATAAAACTCGGGCAAAAGCCAATGAGGTTAATAACATGACTGTCATAGGTGATGTTAAAGGGAAGGATGTAATTATAGTTGATGATATGATAGATACTGCTGGGACAATTACGAAGGCAGCTAATTTGATGAAAAAGGAAGGTGCAAACAGTGTAAGAGCTTTTGCAGCACATGGTGTGCTTTCGGGGCCGGCTATTGAGCGGATTGAAAACTCTGTTCTTGAAGAGGTTTATTTTACTGATTCATTGAAACCGAAAACCGGAAGTTCAAAAATAAAATATCTTACTGTTGCAGATGCATTAGGTGAAGCAATAAGAAGAGTTTATAAAAATCAGTCAATAAGTTCGTTATATTATCGCTAATTTATATCTTTGCACGGCTTTTTCCAAAAGGCAGGAGCAATTAGGGTGTGAAACATCTGTAGCCTGTTGCAAATAAGGATAATGCAGTTTGGGTACACACTTTTAATTATGCATGCTGTTGTTTCACCAGTTGGTGAAAAGGACTGAGTACCATAATTATTAATGTTAATTATTAAAAAATGAAATCATTGAAGATTACGGGGCAGAAAAGAGACGGCCTCGGAAAGAAAGAAGCTAAAAAATTGCGTGTACAGGGTTTAGTCCCCGGAGTTTTATATGGCAACGATGAAGTAATTCATCTCACAATTGCTTTTAGTGACCTTAGGGAATTTGTTTATACACCCAGTGTTTATTTGGTAGATTTGAATGTGGATGGTACTGAATATAAAGCTATCATTCAGGATATTCAGTGGCATCCGGTTGAAGAACAAATATTGCATATTGATTTTCTGAAGGTTGAAGAAAATGCGCCTGTGAAAATTGGTGTACCTGTTGAACTTGTTGGAACTGCAAAAGGAATAAAAGCCGGTGGTAAGATTAAGTTTAATTTACGTAAACTGCGCGTTAAGGCAATGGCCGAAAACCTGCCTGATACAATCAAGGTTGATATTACCAAATTAAATATCGGTGACAGTATAAAGGTTGAGCAAATGAAACTCGATAACATTGAGTTCCTTGATAACAAATCTAACTTGATTGTAGGTGTTATTTCAACAAGGGTTGCTAAATCGGGAGCTGTAGTTCTAGATGAAGAGGAGGAAGAAGAAGGAACCGCTCCGGAGGATGTACCTGCATCAGAACCCAATGAACCTACAGAATAAATAATTTATAAAAAATGATTTATTGTGAAGTATTTAATAGCAGGACTGGGAAACATTGGTCCCGAATATAAAAATACACGTCACAACATTGGTTTTCAAATATTGGACGCTCTGGCAGGGGCGTCCAATATTGCTTTTAGCGATAAACGTTATGGTTTTGTTTCAGAGTACAAGTTCAAAAGCCGGACATTTATTTTATTGAAACCTTCAACATACGTAAATCTGAGTGGCAGAGCTGTAAATTATTGGCTCAAAAAAGAAAATATACCGGTTGAAAACCTGTTGGTATTGGTAGATGATCTGGCATTGCCTTTCGGTACCCTGAGGGTTAAAGCGAAAGGTAGTCATGGAGGACATAATGGTTTACGAAACATTTCAGAAACATTTGGCCATAATGAATATGCCCGGTTAAGGTTTGGAATCGGAGACGATTTTCACAGGGGACACCAGGTTAATTATGTTTTAGGAAAGTGGGACAGGGAGGAATTGGCCACCTTGCCTGAGAAAATAGATACGTGTATCGAAATTATACAAAGCTTTGGCACAATTGGTGTTGAACGTACAATGAACTACTTTAACACCAAAAAGTAAGCAATGTCAGATACTGTAAGAATAGATAAATGGCTGTGGGCAGTCAGAATTTTTAAAACAAGAAGTCAGGCAACGGAAGCTTGCAAGAAAGGAAGAATATCAATTGGGAATCTTCCAGTTAAGCCTTCAAGGGAGATACAGGCTGGTGAAGTGGTAAAAGTAAGGGTAAATCCAATTACGCGCAGTTATAAGGTGTTAGATGTTGCTGAAAAACGTATGTCAGCAAAACTTACACCCGGGTTCGTAGTAGATGTGACACCACAGGAAGAACTCAATGTTTTAGAAATGCAGAAACATATGAATTGGAGTATCAGGGAACGTGGAGCAGGACGGCCTACCAAAAAAGATCGTCGTGACCTGGATGACTTTTTTGAATTATAATTAACAATGATTAAGTTGGTAGTCGTAACCGCTATTACTTTAAATTTAATTTCAAAGTTACACTTATGCTTATAGCTCAAAAGAAAAGGAAAGAAAACATCGCAGAATATATTCTATATCTCTATCAGATTGAGGATCTAATACGGGCGTTTCATCTCGACATGGAACTAATTAATACCAAACTTGTACAAAGTTATCAGGTTGATGATTCTACTGCTTCCGAAATATCAAAATGGTACGAAAACCTGGTGGCCATGATGATTAAAGAAGGGCGTCAAAAAAGTAGTCACCTTCAGTTTCTGTATAATCTGGTAAACGATCTTCACGATTTCCACTTACGATTAATTGCAGATAATGCTGAACCGTCTTATACAGTCACATATCAGTCGGTAGCTACCTTACTTATGGAACTTAAGCAGAAGAATATACAGGCAGAAAACGATGTTCAGGTTGCCCTCGATGGCATTTATGGTTATTTACTGTTAAAGATTCAGCAAAAGGAGGTTTCTCCAAACACTGTTCAGGCAATGAAGCAACTGAGTAGTTGGTTGTCGATGCTGTCGAAACATTATCGAGATTTTGAAAAAGGCGATTTACAATTGTAGGGGTAAAAAAATATAGTTTCTTTAATCCCTGGTGCCTGGATATAATTGATCAGGTATTGCACAACTTTTTCTAATTCGTAAGATGAACTCAGCAAAACACCATCATACAGAAGAAGATGAATAACTGTCAAAATTTATTTATGTTCTGAATCAAGGGTATGACTTGGTAAATTTTCTCCCGGGG
>DASRQG010000057.1:0-2778 GCA_035645995.1 Mariniphaga sp.
ATGATGTGGTGATGTGAAAATTATATGATTATGGAGAAAAGAAATGAAATATTAGAATTAAGTTTTGAGTTTGCATTACAGATTATAGTCTATTGCGAACTGCTCGAAGAAAAAAGAAAGTATATAATTGCTCGTCAGTTATTGAAATCCGGAACTTCGATAGGAGCAAATGTTCGAGAAGCTCAAAATGCAGAAAGCAAACTCGATTTTATTCATAAACTTAAAATTGCAGCCAAAGAAGCCGAAGAAACAGAGTATTGGTTACTGTTATGTGAGAAATCAACAAATTATCCGTCAACAGGCGATTTAATCACATCAATTATAAGTATCAAAAAATTGTTTAACTCTATTATTTCAACAACGAAAAACAAAAAATAGTATTTACCTTTAAAATTAAAAAAATGAAATCAAAAATTTACAAATTAAGAACAGTGCTAATCATTACATTAGCTTATCTGTTATCAGTTCATCAGCTTTTGCTCAATTACCCGAAAAAATAAGCTATCAGGCGGTAATTCGTAATAGTAGCAATGCCTTAGTTACAAACACACAAGTTGGTATGCAAATAAGCATTTTACAAGGTTCAGCAAACGGAGAGACTGTTTATGTTGAAACTCAAATACCAGTCAGCAATGCCAATGGATTAGTAAGCTTGGAAATAGGAACAGGCACAACTTCTGATAATTTTTCGAGCATTGACTGGGCAAACGGACCGTATTTTATAAAAACAGAAACCGACCTTATGGGTGGCACAGTCTACACCATTACAGGCACAAGACAATTATTAAGCGTACCTTATGCCTTACATGCCAAAACAGCTGAAACTGTAACAGGTGAAATTAATGAAACCGACCCTGTATTTACGGGATGGGATAAAGATTATAATGATTTAATAAATACGCCAAACATTATAGATGACGTAACTACTGTGATTGATACGACTTCTCAATTTATTCGTGTACCAAATAATTTAGCAGAAGGAGATATTTTAGTATATAATGGTTCACAGTTTGATAGATTACCGAAAGGTAATAATCATCAGGTTTTAACCATTAAAAATGGATTTCCAACCTGGATGTACACAGTAGATATTAATAATCCTGATTCTATTTATACAGTTTATTTGAATAGTGCTGATGAAGATTATATTAATTTCGGAACATTTGAAAATTTTACAAATAGTTCTGATTGGTGCGTTATTGAAAAAATTAAAATGCCCACAGGTGCAGGAAGTGAAGGTGGATGGCATTTTTTCAGAGGAAAAGCTTGGGAAGATAAAGAAGGTGATATTGCAATTTCAATAAGTTCAACACAGGTTCAAGTCGATGGTTAGGTCGACAAAGTCCAACGCCGGCGACGGGAACCCTGCCGAAATGCCACCATCCACAAACGGCAACGCAAGTTCCGATTCGGTATCCGCCGAATAGATATCAATAATGCTACCGGTATGTAGTTTTAAACTCATCTTTTCTTGTTTATTTCCATTAATTCATATATATGGTCAATCAATTCTGACCTTTTTTTCTGATTATTCTCATCTTTAAGCAACTTACTTAATGCGATAAATTTGTTGATCGGCTCTTTATATTCTTCTGTATCCATAAAATTTGTGAGCCAATCGAGATAGGGTTGAGTCGTTACTTTTTTGCAATCCTCAATCATTGATTTTGCAAAATTAAGGATATCATATCCACGTTCGTACATATCAATTTGACTTACCTCTCTGTTAATTAGTAAACCATGCAGATAGATATTTTGAAAAGCAGTATCAATTGTATAAATTTTTGTCTCAGCTATTTTACCAAGTTCAAAATAGGCAATAGCCCAATTCAGAGATAGTAACGGTCCTCCAATATCATCCGGGAAGTTTTTATCAAACCATTTTTTGTATGTAATCGCTCCCTTATAATCCGCAATCCGCATGTATAAATCGGCAATATAGTAACGTCTGCCTGCACCATCATGAAATCCGCCATATAATCGTTTCTCAGCCGTCAATGCAGCTCGGTGTTTCTTAATCGATAATCTTATTTTCTCAATCTGTTTTTCTGTCATAATTATCAATATTTTCGGGGGTTCGTACTATGACCAATATTTCATTTATGGAGCAAAAATACAACAAAAATAACTAGGATTTATAGGATTAAAGGATTTTGACTAAGATTTTTAGGATTAAAGGATTATAGGACATAAAAAGGCGAAAGGCGGAAGGCGGAATGAATTCGACTTTCGACTTTCGACTTTCGACTTCCCTCGACGGGCTACATGATTCCTCGTTTTTTGAGTTCCCAGAAGCATTTTGCGGTTGCGTTGATATCTACTGCTGCATTGTGTGCTTCTTCAAAGCCCGTACCGAAAAGTTTTCTGTGTAACTCGTCGAGTTTCGGCCACTTATAACCATAAGGTCCTTCGATCGCACAAAAATTTGTCGAGCTTTCCTTGGTGCAGATTTTCTTAATGCTCTCAACGCTGTTTGGCATACCGTTTCGTAAAAACTCTGCCCCAATAATTTTTTCGTCAAATGACATATTATGCGCCACCAGATAACTTGCTTGTTCAATTAACGATTGAAAATGCTGCAAAACATCCTTAATGGGTTGCCCTTCACGAAGCGCTCTCTCCGTTGAAATACGGTGGATTCTTGAAGCCTCCACCGGAATCGTAAATCCTTCCGGTTTAATGATAAAATCTCCGCTTGAAATCTGATTCCCATCGCTATCGTAGTACAAATAGGCAAGTTGAACCAATCTTGGCCAATTATCCAGATCTGAAACAGGC
>DASRQG010000058.1:0-4585 GCA_035645995.1 Mariniphaga sp.
GGAACTGTCACGACCAATGATGACAATCCTTTACCCGGTGCCACAGTGGTAGTATGAGGAATGAAGTACTATTTCTTTTTATTAAGGATATAAAAAGTGAAATTAAAAAATTTCCAATGTCTCTTTAACAATCATAACGTATATTTATCGTGAACTATTTAATAAATTCGTAAACTAATTAATAAATCAATTTATAATTATTAAAAAAATCTAATATGTTTTCATTGAAAAATTTCATGGCAACCCTGCTGTCTGTATTTTGCATCATATTTTATAACAATGCCAGCAGCCAGACCTACGACATTGTTATTTATGGTGGAACTTCAGCAGGTGTAGCTGCTGCAATCCAAAGCTCCAGAATGGGGAAGTCTGTACTACTGATAGAACCAACGTCCCGGCTGGGAGGTTTGACAACAGGGGGACTTGGGGCAACCGATATCGGCAATAAACAAGCTGTTGGTGGAATATCTCGTGAATTTTACCAGAACATAAAAAAATATTATGAAAAGCCGGAAAATTGGAAATGGCAGAAACCTGAGGAATACCAACAGAGTAGAAATGCAGGAAATGAAGATGCAATGTGGACCTTTGAACCTTCAGCAGCTTTAAAAGTCTATGAAGACATGATGGCTGAAGAAGACATCAAAGTGGTTTATAACCAACGCCTAAACCGGACAAGTGGTGTAAATAAACAAGGCCTGCGCATTGATGAGATTGAAATGGAAAGTGGTCAGAAATATAAAGGAAAAATGTTTATTGATGCTACTTATGAGGGAGACCTGATGGCAACAGCGGGAGTAACTTATACCTATGGCCGTGAATCTAATAAGGAATATGGTGAAACTTTAAATGGAGTACAGGCCAATAAAGTTAGTATGACGCTAAGACGTAATATCTCACGGAACAGCATCCACCATAACTTTATTGATGGTGTGGACCCATACATTGTTAAAGGCGACCCATCAAGCGGATTGCTTCCATTTATAAAAGAAGGTGGTCCCGGAATTGATGGAACAGGAGATAAAAAAATACAGGCTTACTGTTTCCGGATGACGTTAACTGATCATCCGGAAAATCGTATCCCCTTCCAAAAACCTGAAGGTTATAATGAACAGGAATATGAATTACTTTTTAGAAATTATGAAGCTGCGGAAGGGCCAATAGAGGAAATGTATCATTATGGTGATCCTTTGGTTCCATGGATTAATACTCCTATGCCCAACAGAAAAACAGATACCAATAATCAAAAAGGTTTCTCAACCGATTTCATTGGCCAGAACTACGATTATCCTGAAGCAAGCTATGAAGAACGTGAAAAAATCATTGAAAGACATCGTTCCTATCAGCAAGGACTAATGTGGTCACTGGCATATCATCCACGCATTCCCCAAAAAGTCAGAGATGTAGTTTCTAAATGGGGTACCTGTAAGGATGAATATGAGAGAGAAGATGGCTGGCAACATCAATTATACATACGTGAAGCCCGCAGAATGCTCAGCGATTATGTGATGACACAACGCCACTGCGAAGGGCTGGAAGTAGCTGAGGATCCCATAAGCCTGGCAGCTTATGGTATGGACTCACACCAGGTACAACGTTATGTTGATGCAAACGGTTATGTGCAAAATGAAGGGAATGTTGAAGCACATGGATTCGGTCCATATCCAATTAGTTACCGTTCAATAATTCCAAAAAAGGGTGAGGCAAATAACCTTCTTGTTCCGGTATGTGTAAGTTCAACACACATTGCTTTCGGTTCAATCCGCATGGAACCTGTTTTCATGATCCTTGGCCAGTCAGCAGCCACTGCAGCTGCATTAGCAATTGACAATAAGGTTGATGTACATTCGCTCGACTATTCTGTTTTAAAAGAAAGATTGCTTCAGGATAAACAAATTCTTTCTCACAATCAATAGATATGATCATAACAATTCAAATCCGGAAGTAAAAACATTATAAACTAAATTATATGAAACGAGCATGTAAATACTTACACCCGGGAGAATTACTAAAATTGATGCGAATTCCATATGATACTTTAGAAAATAAAAAAATTAATCGTATGAAATTTCAAATCATTGTGCTTGCATTGATTATGGCAAACGCATTTTTCTCTTGCAAGAATCAAAACATTACAACCCAACAAGTCACAAATGAATATGATATTGTGATTTATGGAGGGACTTCAGCCGGAATTGCTGCTGCCATACAGGCTTCAAGAATGGGAAATTCTGTCGTATTGATTGAACCCTCTACACGTATAGGAGGACTAACAACAGGTGGTTTAGGCCAGACTGATATCGGAAACAAGATGGTTATAGGTGGTATTTCCAGGGAATTTTATCAGGGAATTAAAGATTATTATGAAAATCCTTCAAACTGGAAATGGCAATCGAACCAGGAATATATGGATGGTGGGCAAACACGTACAGAGGAAGGTGAGGATGCCATGTGGACTTTTGAACCTTCAGCTGCCTTAGCAGTATACAAAACCATGATGGCACAAGAAGATATTACCCTGGTGTATCAACAACGGCTTAATCGTGAATCAGGTGTAACTATGCAAGGCACTGAAATCGTAGAGATTGAAATGGAAAATGGCAGGAAATACAGAGGTAAGATGTTTATAGATGCCACTTATGAAGGAGATCTAATGGCCGCGGCAGGTATAACTTACACCTTTGGGCGGGAATCGAATAAGGAATATGGTGAATCGTTAAACGGGGTACAGGCAAACATCATCGGAATAACACTACGAGGAACAGTTTCAATTAATGGCTACAATCATAACTTTGTTGATGGTGTTGATCCTTATGTTGTTAAAGGCGACTCCTCAAGCGGTTTGCTGCCTTTTATTGTTCAGGGAGGAAAACCGGGTATTGATGGCAAGGGCGACAAAGGCATACAAGCTTATTGTTTCCGGATGACTTTAACCGATCATCCCGATAACCGGATTCCATTCCAAAAGCCGGAAGGTTATAATGAACTGGAATACGAACTGCTTTTCAGAAATTATGAAGCAGGCTATAACCGTATCCCGTGGATAAATTCCAGTATGCCTAACCGTAAAACAGATACAAATAACAGGGATGGATTCTCAACAGATTTTATAGGACAGAATTACGACTACCCTGAAGCCTCGTATGAGGAACGTGAAAAAATTGCAGAGCGCCATAGAAAATACCAACAGGGTTTAATGTGGTCATTGGCAAATCATCCACGAATTCCGGAACATATCCGTAAAGAAGTATCACGTTGGGGAACCTGTAAAGATGAATATGAACGTGAGGATGGCTGGCAACAGCAACTGTATGTCAGAGAGGCTCGTCGTATGCTGAGTGATTATGTGATGACACAACGTAATTGTGAAGGTTATGAAGTTGCAGAAGACGCGGTGGGCATGGCTGCCTATGGCATGGATTCTCATAATGTCCAACGATATGTTGATGCAAATGGATTTGTTCAAAATGAGGGTAATGTTGAAGCACATGGTTTTTCACCCTATCCTGTAAGCTACCGTTCAATCATTCCGAAAAAAGGTGAGTGCAGTAATCTTTTGGTGCCGGTGTGTGTAAGTTCAACTCATATAGCTTTTGGATCGATTCGAATGGAACCTGTATTTATGGTATTGGGACAATCGGCTGCAACTGCTGCGTCAATGGCTATTAAAAATAATACCGACGTACATTCTGTTGATTACAATACCTTAAAATACAGGCTTCTAAATGACAACCAAGTATTGTCGTACATTCCTAAAAAATAATCATCCCAATAAATAAAATAAGTATGTTATCAACAATCAAATCAAAACTTTACAACAGCTTTTCAATCGGGCTTATTCTTGTAACCGTGATGTGCAGTTGTAAGAAGGAAGATCCAGACACATATGAAGCTGATGTAATCATTTATGGGGGGACATCTGCCGCAGTGATAGCTGCCGTGGAAGTGGCTCAATCCGGAAAATCAGTAATCATGGTATCACCCGATATTCATCTGGGAGGTCTAACTGCCGGTGGATTAGGCTGGACTGATACCGGCAAAAAAGAAGTAATAGGTGGACTGGCTCGTAATTTTTATCATCGGGTCTACAACCATTACCAACAAGATGATGCCTGGAGATGGATGAAAAAGGATGAATATGGTAATACAGGCCAGGGTACTCCTGCTATTGATGGGGACAAACGAACGATGTGGATTTTCGAACCTCATATAGCAGAACAGGTTTTTGAAGAAATGGTCAGCGAACATAAAATCCCTATTTACCGTGATGAATGGCTCAACAGAGATAATGGAGTTGTAAAGGAAGATGGACGAATTACTTCAATATCTACTTTATCAGGTAAAACCTTTAGGGGAAAAATGTTTATGGATGCTACCTACGAAGGTGACCTGCTGGCTACGGCCGGTGTATCATACCATGTAGGGCGCGAAAGTACTGACACCTACAATGAGAACTGGAATGGGGTACAAACAGGAGTATATCATCACAGACATCACTTCAACGTACTTGATCAGCCAATAGATCCCTATTGGGAGCCGGGTGATCCTTCCAGTGGATTAATACCCCGCATAAGTGCAGACCATC
>DASRQG010000059.1:0-2657 GCA_035645995.1 Mariniphaga sp.
CAATGGTCGGGTGAAGCTATTACTACTGCATCAACATCCTCTGCCGTTAATAAATCTTTATAATTTCTGTATCTAATTGGCTTATCCCCAAATTTACCATTCAACCCTTCTCGGTGGATATTAGCACCCGCAGCAATGCCATCCTCTGCATGAACATCAAACACATCACACACTGCAGTAATCCTGATGTTAAGATTCTGTTGTTCTATAAAATCTTTATACCTTGTATTTGATGAGTCTTTTTTATTCTGATCAATTAAATTTTGCACAGCGCTGGGAGTAGAGAAACCGAGACCGCTTAAAAGCTGCTTTCCTCTAATGCCGGTACCAATAATTCCTATACGAATTGTCTCTCCATCTGTTGTAGAAGGCACAAATGGTGTAATTTCTGTTGGAAAATGAAACATATCAGCAGCAGAACGGTTGACAATTTCATTTTTCCTTTTCTTGTATACACCGTATGCCATTGCTCCCAGCACAGGAACAGTAGCCAATGTTTTTAAAGCATCACGCCTACCCTGAGAAGCAGGTTTATTATTCTCTTCCTGTTGATCTTTTTTATTTAGATCAACATTTTTATTCTCAATTTCTGACATAACTTTTCCTATCTTTTAAAATTGCTCTATCCAGTCCAATTATTCTCGAGGTTGGGAAAAAGTACATTACCACAACTGCTACAAACATTACAAGATTTTTATTCACCCATAAAGTTGATCCTTCAGAAGGAAGTAAATACTCAACATTAATTAAAGGAGGATGTGCTATGTAATATAACAGTAGAAAGGCAGCTGCACCAATATATCCTATTCTTTCAAACAGACCAAGTATAAGTAGCAGCCCAACAATTGCTAAACCGTAAATGTTAATGAAGTCGGTAATAGTCATCAAAGTGGGGTTCTCAGCTATCAAAGTAAATAAAGGTCTAAAAAACCCTTTTGAGTCCACTAAATAACCATACGATGTCCAATTTGGAGAAAGAATTTTAACCAGACCTTCATAAAGGAAAAACCAGCCGATAGTAACTCTTAGTATAACTAACCAACTTAGTTGTGCTTTAGTATAGGCATTGCCCGAGCGTGTGTTCATTATTATTTATATTTTGAAATAAAAGTCGTTATTTTAATACACTAAAAAAAAGACCACAGATTAATCTTATCATTAAGTTAATCTGCATTCAAAAACGTGGTCTACAAAAATTAAAAAAACAAATGTACAAATAAATCCTGTTGATAATATGTAAAAAATAACAGGAAATATTAAATTATGTGCATAATTATTGTGATTCCAAATAAACTATTTATTGCAAAATTAGGTAAAAACAAGGCTCATTTTCCACTATTTGCGAAAAATGAGCCTCATATAAAGCAAAATGCCGGTAACTAATGAATCTTTATTCAATTATTTAAATATGATAAAATCTCATCCATCTGCTGAGAAATTTTCATCAGATGATTTCTATCTCCACCCGAAACCTCAGCAGTTAACCAACCACCTTTATGATTAATGTCAGTAACGGCTTTCATTACAACCGGCCAGTTATTATCACCTTTCAGTAAATCAACCTTAAAACCTTCCCACAATCCCGAAGAATTCATCAATTCACGACTAAATTCTTTTATATGTAACTTCATAATGCGATGGTTTAGAGTCTTAATCCAGTGTTCCGGCCACCCATAGCGCAATATATTGCCGATATCAAAATACCAGCCTACAAGTGGATGATTTATCTCATCAATATATCTTTTAGCTTCAATAGGGCTTATCAGAAAATTGTTCCAAACATTTTCAAGTCCAATTTGCATACCTGTCTTCTCAGCATAAGGTATAAGTTCACGGATCGAATTTTGAGATGTAATATATGCATCTTCATAAGAAACTCTTTCGTTTACTACTCCCGGTACAACAAGAACAGTGTCACCTCCAAATAATTTAACTTCTTCTAATGATTTCGCAACAGAAGCAATACACTTTTTTCTCACCTCAGGGTCAGGATCAGAAAGAGGGGCACTCCAATGATCCTTGTTTACTACTGTAGGCGTTTCAATGCCAGACAATTCTTTAGCTTTCAGTATCTCATCTATGGTAAAATCAACAGGGCTGTTAAGTTCAATACCATCGAAACCCAAATCTTTTGCAAGTTTGAACTTTTCTGATAACGACAAATCTTCTTTTATCATTCCTAACCCCAAACTCTTTCTTAGAATAATATTAGTAGTCGGTTGCATACTTTTGGTTGAAGTTGTCGATGTTTTCGATGTTAATTCCGAAATTGGAGTAAATGCATTGGATGAAGCAACTAAAGGAGTTAACGCTGTAGTTCCTGTTAATGCAACTGCCGATTTTATAAACTCTCTTTTATTCATTTTCTCTTTATTTAAATTCAGTAATTCCCGGAATAGCTATAGAAATATCATATTTTGAATCAAGTGTAAGACTGTCATCAAATAAAACCTCTGATGAATTAAGAGCCTGGTCAAAAGTTATAGTTTGTCCGGTATAAGCAGCCATTCTTCCTGCTAATGCCAGTAAGTTAGAGCGACTCATCCATTCACCATCATTCATAGGTTTGTTAGCCCTAATTGATGCAAATAGTTCATCGTGTTCAACCTGATACATACCCCTAACTTCAGTCTGTTTGTATGCTTCTGCATCGGTAA
>DASRQG010000060.1:0-8580 GCA_035645995.1 Mariniphaga sp.
CGGTTGAGTAAGCCTTTCGTTGTGCTTCTGAAAATTCCAGAGTTCCGGTTTGTAAATGATATTCAGTTTCTATTTGTTGTTTAATCTCATCTGCCAGCTTTCTAAAAGCCTGTACGTCTTTCATTTCTCTAAGTGCATCCAACTCTGCCCGTACTTCAGTTGTCATATACTTTCTGATTATTTTATTACGAATAGGCCTGTTAACGGCAATTTCCATAGTATCAAGTTCCCCCTCAGTATACACCCTGCCCTTAACAATGAAAAATTGTGAGATGTCGGATTGTTTAAAAGGATTAACTTCATCAGGCTGACGTGGAGCACAAAGAGCCCCTTTTTTGTGAAAATAATGGCTCAGAATTTCATCATCTACGGTTTTATCCGGATCACCATATCCTATTCTTTTTCCGGGAGGAGCATTTTTTGAACTTTTAGATCCTCCTTGTATGAGGAAATCATCAATAACTCTGTAAAAAAGTGTTTCATTAAAATATCCCTCATTTACCAGCTCTAAAAATGCTTTCTTATGTTTGGGTGTATCATCATATAATAAAAAAGTCATATCTCCCATATTTGTTGAAATTCGTACATGGGTTGACTGGGTATAGCCCACGAGCGATAATAATACGGGAAACAATAATACTAAGAACTTAAATCGCATCTGTTTAATCTATCTTTTTAATTTTCATGTCAATATTTTCCAGAGGTCTGTCATTGCCATCAGTTTCTTCAGAAGTAATTTTTTCAACCACATCCATTCCTTCCACTACTTCACCAAATACGGAGTAATCGCCATCAAGCGAAGGATAACCTCCGAAAGTAGTATAGACATCCCGTTGATCGGGAGTAAATTTAAATGCCAGATTATCTGCTTCAAAAAGGCTGTCTGCCTGTTCTCTGATCCGCGCTATTTTTAGGTTAAATCCTGCTTCGTCATTATTGAGTCTATATTGTTGCAATTGTTCTTCTGCTGCTACAAATTGAGCCCGCATCAACTCATTTTTAAGTTGGTTGTTTTTCACTATTTCCATTGTATCTAGCTGCCCGTCAGTAAATATACGTCCCTGTACGATATAAAATTGTGTAGCACTGGATCTTTTTTCCGGATTGGATGGTCCACCTCTTCGGGCTGCAGCAACTGCTCCATGCTTATGATAATGTTTTTCGGAGATTTCAGCCGGTATTGTATAATCAAGTGAACCTCCCCCTAATTTATCACCTGGCTGTGCATCCCTGGAGTCCGGATCACCGCCCTGAATCATAAATCCCGGAATCACCCTGTGAAATAATAATCCATCATAAAAATCCTCATCAACCAGCTTTTGAAAATTCTTCTTGTGTTCAGGTGTGTCGTCATAAAGTTTTATTGTAATGTTACCATATTGAGTACTAATTAAAAAGAGATTATCATCCTGTTCTTCATTACTGTTTCCGCACGATATACTTACATACATACTAAGTATAATGATAAAAATTCCCCATTTCTTCATAGTTTTACATGCTAATTATTACAATCATAAAATTCGTGTAAATATAATAAGTTGAGAATAAACACGGATATATTGAAAATCGTAACAGAAGTTAAGAGTTTTATCCAATGGAATATCTTCAGGTTAGTGAATCAATACATTTAGACCAGGTGAATCTTTCAATGGCCCCTGCTATATTTAATGTTATTAACCGCGACAGGGAATATCTGAGAGAATGGTTGCCGTTTGTTGATGTTACCCATAAGGTTTCTGATACAGAATTATTTATTAAAAGTTTGAACGCAGGAACAGGCTTTAAAAAAGATGTTGTTTATGCAATTTGGTTTAAGATGGAGTTTGCAGGTTTAATTGGTTTTAAGGATACCGATTGGGTAAATAATAAAACTGAATTAGGATATTGGTTGGCACAGGATATGCAAGGGAAAGGAATAATAACACAATGTGTTTATGTGCTGATTCGTCATGCCTTCGGGAAGTTGAACATGAACAGGGTCCAGGTAAAGGTTGCAGCAGGAAATAGTAAAAGTGCAGCCATTCCTGAACGTTTAGGCTTTAAGTTTGAAGGCATTGAACGTCAGGGCGAATTAATTAACGGGTTATATCATGATTTACTGATATTTAGCATTCTAAAAACTGATGATCTAACCCATGGATATTAAAAATTTAACGTAGAGGTAGAAAAAAGTATTACAGAAGATGGTATTCAAACATTATTAATATATTTGACCCGTTAATTCGTTTGTTCAGATTTTTAAAAAATGAGTAAAGGAACTAATTCTGGTTTATCATGGATGAAAAAAAAATACGCAGAAACCTTTACCGGGTACTAAGAAAAACGGGTATTAATAAAAATGACATTCAACCTGAGGCTACTTATAGTTATGATTTAAATTTTGATTGTGTCGATTGGCAAATTTTTACTTATTATCTGGAAGGGATTTTTAATATTTCAGTGCATGATGATGAATTGCATAAATTAAGAAATGTAAATGATACTGTTATATTCCTAAAGAATTCAGCCTGAAAGATTTCTTAACAGAATTCATTAAATCTTCAAATAGCAGTTTCTGATCTCTGCTCATGGTTTTTATTTCTTTAGCTTTAAAACCTATAATATTTATTTCTGTTTTCTATTGTATTAAAAGTAAATTGGAAAAGCAGGAATAATGAGTAATATTAAATTGAAATACATAGGTGTCGACCGATATATAACAGAACAAATGGGTAAAATCGGACTAAGATTCCTGCGTATTAGTATAGGAGTAATCTTTACCTGGTTTGGGGTGTTAAAATTCTTTGAAGGTTTAAGTCCGGCAGAAGATATTGCAGTAAATACAATTAGCCTTATCACATTCGAAGTAATTGATGACAAGATAATCCTTATAGGATTGGCTGTATGGGAAACGCTTATTGGAATAGGTTTGTTGTTCAATATTTTTATGAGGGCAACCTTATTGTTGCTGTATCTGCAAATGATAGGTACATTCTTACCGATATTTCTTTTTCCAGGAGAAGTATTTATCAAAATCCCCTATGCACCGACCCTCGAAGGGCAATATATTTTTAAAAACTTTATAATTATTGGTGCTGGAATAGTTCTGGGCTCAAAAGTCGGTGGTGCCCGGATGAAGGTGGATAAACCAGCCTCCGGTACGAATGATTCAGATGTTGCTCAATCGAACGGGTGATAACCGGTTGTTTCTATACGTTTGAAATATTATCTCATCAATTCTTTAACAAACGAATATTATTTGCTGATGCGAAGAATAACATCTTTTTGTGTCTGACAGTTTCCACGGCCATCACAATTACTGGTTGTAATATATAAATGTCCGTCAGGTCCCTGAATGACTTCCCTTATTCGACCAAAGTCATCCTTAAAATAAACTTCATTGGTTGTTACTTTTTGATTCTCAATAACAATACGTTGGAGGTGACTTGAGCCTAATGTGCCAATTAAAAAGCTCCCCTTCCATTCAGGGATTGCATCACCTGTATATATTGCTGCTCCACCCGGAGGCGCAGCATCTTTCCAAACAATGGAAGGGGTTATCATCCCATTTTTTGTTTCACATCTATAGATATCAGGCCAGCCCAAGTTGTCGCCTGCTCTTGCAATGCTCATTTCATCGTGTCCAAAACGCATGCGTTCACCACTGGGGCCATGATCGGTGAACCATAACTCTGATGCGTCATCCGGATCTGGCCAAGCCCAGCCTTGAGTATTTCTGATGCCCATAAGGTACATGGGATTGCCGGAAATAGGATTATCTTCAGGAATCTCACCATCAGGGGTTATGCGTAAAAGCTTTCCATTCGGACTTTCGGGATCCTGACTTAAAGAAGGACTTGAAGCATCTCCTGTGCCTACATATAACATGTTATCAGGGCCAAAAGCAACTCTTCCCCCATTATGGTTTCGTGATGCCTGAATATTATCAAATATTACTTTAACCTGTTCTGCAGTAGTGCCATCCTTCGCTAGTCGCCATTGTTCCACCTGATTATAGGTGTCATTACCTTGATCAACTGTGACATAAATGTAGAATAGCCGGTTTGATATAAAATCCGGGTGTATAGCTATGCCAAGTAAACCTCCTTCTGAAGTGTTGGCAGTGGAAATAGTGGCCACCGGTTGTTTTATTAATTCTGGATTTTCTGCATAATTCTTTACCATACGTATTCTTCCAGGCCGTTCGGTTACAAGCATATCACCATTAGGCAGAAAGGCAATTCCCCATGGTACTTCTAATCCGTCAACTACGGTTTCAGCTTTTACTGATATGGTTCCGTCATTACCAATTCCATCAGTTATATAAACACAGTTATCATCAGCATTATCAGATATCGATTGGCTACATCCCGGATTAACTGTTAAGAGTATTATTCCTATAATTGTCAATTGTTGTTTCGCTTTAATCGAATTAAAAAGGTGCTTTAATGTTTTCATATCTTCTTGATTGTGTGTTTGCTTAATTAAGTATTACAAATAATAGATTCTTTAGTTTTTAGAAACAAAAGAAATTTCTACACTAAGTTGTTACTTATTAACCACATTTTCCACAACGGCCCTTACCTTTTCATTTTCATTTTTAAACCAATTAAGAATTGTTAAATGTGCTGAATACTAGTAAATTATTAGAATGAAATAGTTGCGTATTCACGATTATTATATTATGTAGTGTAATCCTTTCTTTTGGCACAATATTTTCCTTCCGTTCGATATGATTGGATTTGAGAAAGATATAAATGAATTTAATTGTCCCTTACTTACAACTGCTATTCATAATGGGCACATTATTCGTCCACAAATAGAGGAGTATTTACTTATTGATGAATTCACAAGACTTAGGGAGGAGGATCCATTTACAGAATTTTTTATTAATTCCTTTCAAAATTACCTGGTCGTCAATACCTCACGCTTTGAAGTGGATCTTAATCGCCCACCGGAAGAAGCAATTTATCGTACACCTGAACAAGCCTGGGGATTGAATGTATGGAAAGATAATGTTCCGGTTTCTGTTTGGCAGTATTCCATTCAGGAGTATGATTTCTTTTACAATATGTTGAAGCGGGTAATTGACCGGTTTATTGATTATTGGGGATACATAATTGTATATGATATTCATTCATATAATTACAAACGCGATGGAACTGAAGGGGAAGAAGCTGATCCATCTGAAAACCCTGATATTAATATAGGAACTGGCAGTTTAAATAGAAAATTTTGGGGCGATGTAGTTGAAAGTTTTACAAGAGTTGTCAAAGATTCAGAATATAATGGCAGGAAACTAATTGTGGGTGAAAATGTGAAGTTTAAAGGTGGCTACTTAGGACAATGGATTCATTCTCAATATCCTGATAAAAGTTGTGTGCTGAGTATTGAAATCAAGAAAATATTTATGGATGAGTGGACTGGTGCTGTAGATATACCATCCATAAAACAATTAAAAGGAATTTTGAAAAAAACAGTAGAGCCTGTTTTGAAGGCTGCAGCTAAAGTTATAAAAACTGAAAATATACATTAGGTCAATATGGTTTATGATACAAATAATAATCCGCATCAGATCATAGAGAAGGAGCTGAATGAAAATGAAGGGCTACACATCGATCTTGGTGTTGATGGTATGCTTCATATTGAGCGAAAACTTCCATTCCTTATTGTATACCGACCGGTAGGTGTTGATGAAAAGGATATTGTTATTGAGAATATATTGAAAAATGAAGCATCATACCTGATCATTGCAAGGGAAGCATTCCCGAATTATAAATCACTGCTTAAAAAACTTATAAAAAAATTCTCCGACGAATTTGGAGCTTTCTTAATACTTGAAATCTGGCTTGGAGAGAAGAAATACACACCATTTGTCGATTCAGCAGGATTTAACTTATACGGCCCATCAGAACTTCCTGAAACAATGGTTCGTTTTAAGTCTCATCTTGAGGAAATGAGTTTGGCCGGTTTAAAACCTGATGTGACAATTCATCATTCTGAGACGAGAAATCCAGCAGGAAGTGAAACCCTGGTTGAGCGTAAGGTGTTAAAACAACTGGAATGCCTGCTATTGGGATTAGAAATAGAACCTTTTTATAGAGATATTTCCATAGGGAGTATATATCCACTTCTTGAGCGAAGGTTGTATTCTTCATTTTCTTTAGCATTCAAGAAAACTGTTTTTGATTTTGTGAAAGTGCAAACCAAGCCATTATTTACAGGATTTCAAAGTTTGGCTCGACGTGAAATAATGCCTGAAGTATGGGATATCGACCGACAGTTGGTTGAAATTGACAGCCGGATAAAATTCCTGATGTTGATATCTCCTGTTAATGGTATTAAAGCCTGGAAAGCGTTTAGGAACAGCGGATATAAAAAAGCTCCGGTGTTTCACTACAGAATGATTCCCGATGACCCTGAGTTACTCAAAAGAACTTTATATAATATTAAAATAGAGGGAATTGATGATCCTACTCTTAATTTTTTATTCAGAGAGAAACGTGCCGAAACCGATAAAATGCTATCAATGCTGATGGAACGAGAGTCTACCGACTTTTTTTATGGAAGTCTTCAGTTATTTGGAAGTGTAAGTAACCAATTACTGGCTCATGCAAAAGAAATCCTTAAGGAGATTGCACTGGCTGATGATGAAAAAAAAGGTAATGGAGACTATTACAATGCGCAGGAGTTTGCTGAATTATCAAAACAAGAATTGAGATTTCTACAGCAGCAGTGGCCGGGAATTGATAATAAGGTTGTAATTAAAGATACTATCGATAGTATGATGGTGGATAAGGGAATTTTTTACATACCCCAAAAAACAAAGGTTCTAAAACAAAGAGCGGAGGCAATGATTCAACATGAAATTGGTACTCATGTGGTAACATATTATAATGGCCGGAATCAACCATTAAAACTTCTTAGCAGTGGGATACCTGGTTATGAAGAACTGCAGGAAGGCATTGCTGTATTGGCTGAGTATTTGAGTGGAGGTCTTGGTGCCGAGCGTATGAAGGTTCTTGCGGGCAGGGTGGTTGCTGTTGATTCCTTAATCAACCACCGTAACTTTATTAAAACATTTGAAGTACTTACCGATGAATATAGGTTTAATCCTCGTAGTGCTTTCTTCATAGCCACCAGGGTATACAGAGGAGGGGGATTCACAAAAGACGCAATATATTTGCGTGGATTTTTGTCGGTGCTTAAATACCTGAAAGATGGCAACTCTCTTGAACCACTTTTGATTGGAAAGATCCGTCAAAGTCATATTCCGGTAATTGAAGAACTTATTTCACGAAAGATATTAAAACCTTTATCCATAAAGCCACGTTATTTGTTTGAACCTGCAGCTCTGGTTAAATTAGAAGAGCTAAAGAAAAAGAACAAAGTTTCTGAATTAATAAATTTCACTATTTAAATGTAGCCCCACTAATGAAATTTACCTTCAAATATGACTATAAATCCGATATAATCCTTCTAACATTTTAAAATAAGAAAAAATGAAAATTTGCATGGTTGTTAATAATATATTGACTGAAAGGGAGCCATATACAACAACAGTCCTGGCTCATAAGATGCATAATCGTAAAAAAGAAGTTTTTTATATGGGAATAGAAGATTTGTCTTACTATCCTGAAGGTTTTGCAGGAGGCAGGGCTGTAAGAGCAGAAGATAAAAAATTCAGGACCAGAGCTTCTTACCTCGATAATATTAAAAGCAATGTTGCAAATAAGGAAAGGATTTACTTCAAGGATATTGATATAGTTATGTTGCGTAATGATCCGGCAGAGGAGGATAAAACACGTGCATGGGCCAGGGTAGCAGGTATTTCATTTGGGCAAATGGCGATAGAAGAGGGAGTTATCGTTTTGAATGATGCTCATGGATTGTCACTTGCACTTAATAAAATTTATTTTCAGCAGTTCCCTAAAGAAGTGAGGCCTGAAACTGTAATTTCCCGAAACTATAAAGAAATAAATGAGTTTTTTTTAGCCTCCGATAAAAATATTATTGTAAAACCATTGTTTGGTTCCGGTGGCCGAAGTGTCTTTCAGGTTAATGAGGATAATATTAAAAACCTGAAACAAATGATAGAAGCTATCGGACAGGAAGGATATGTAGTTGCCCAGGAATATATCCCTGAATCGGTTGAAGGTGATACCCGGGTCTTCTTGTTGAATGGCCAGATTCTTAAGCATAAAGGAAAATATGCGGCTGTTAAACGAACTACCGCTTCAGACGATATCCGTTCGAACCTGCATGCGGGAGGTGAAGCTAAACCAGCTGTTATTACTGAAGATATCCTTAGGATTGCCGAAGCTGTACGTCCTAACCTCATACGTGATGGGATGTTTTTTGTAGGTCTCGATATTATTGGCTCAAAACTTATCGAAATTAATGTTTTTAGTCCGGGTGGCCTTTTAAGTGCCACTAAATTTGCCGACGTAGATTTCCCCGAATATATCATTGAATCGCTGGAGCATAAAATTTATCTGAAGAATTTATATCATGGGAATATAATTAACCGCCGATTGGCTACCTTATAAATCCCGCTACTTTTCCTCCACCTTTCTTCGTACTTTCTTCGATGTTTCTTCG
>DASRQG010000061.1:0-5230 GCA_035645995.1 Mariniphaga sp.
ACCAATTGTTGAGATTGAAGTTTATGATCGTTCCAACTCCATATATCCAAAACTGGCTTTTCTGTATCAGTAATTGTATCTTCGGGCTCAGGTGCTACAATTTCAGAGGTACCAAAATAGATTCGCGTTCCATCCTGCGAATAATATATATTTCCATTCTTAGAAGGAGCCCAGCCTATCGGGATACCCTGCGTTTTTTCATTTACAATTTCTACAGGTTTAATTTCTGTACTTCCGGCAAACAGTGAGTATACCTTATCAGATATTGTATCTGAGGAAAAAAGAAAAGCACATTGCTGTCCTTCTTCATCAGTTGTTAGTTTTTCGATCCATCCTTTTTCATCATAAATTCGATTAACATTTCCTTTCCGGGTATCAAATTTATAAATTGAAGCGTATGTCCCCAACGAGTCCTTCTTTTCTTTCATGTACCATACAGCAGCACCATTCTTAGAATAGACCCAACCGGAAACGTCTTTTATTTCAATAGTGTCAGCAGTCGATACTTCAAATAGCACCAGATCATTACCTTTCCTTACTTTTTGTTCAGGTTTAGCATCCTTCTGTATTGTATCTATCTGAACCTGTTTTGGTTGAATTGAAAAAGCAATCCATTTTGCTTGTTCTTCAGGTATTGAGTATGAACTAAGGTGGGGGAATTTATGAAGCTTCTTTTGCGGACCCCGAATCAAAATGCCAAGGCTGTCGGAAGGCATAGCTTCAGATTTTACCTTCTCTCTTTTTGCCTTCTTAACTTGATGTTCAAAAGGCTTTATTTCAAAAACCAGAAAGTCGTTTTCTGGTGAAATGCTAACATTGCTGCCACGAGGTATGGTATCGTTAATGGACGTTCCATAGTCAACAACCAGCATTCCATCACCTTGCTGTGGCTTTTGCACATATGAAACTATAGTACCATCATTTGATATAACTGAGCCCGACAAAACATTCCATGCACCAAAATCATCGATCGACAAAGGCCTTTTGACTGAATTTTGGGCAACTAAATTACCACAGGTGAACAATAACAATATCCATACTACCTTAATCATCACTTTACCTAAATTTATTTTCCGGCACAGCTTTCAAAGATAGAAGATAAATAATTTTTCACAATTTGTAAACCATAAAATCACAATGTTGACAACTTACCTGCTTCATTTATAACTACATCAAATTCATCAGGTACTGATGAAGTAAAACTCAATCGTTTTTGAAGCTGAGGATGAAGAAATTCGATATAGGAGGCATGCAATAATAACCTGTTTATACTTGTTTTCTCTGTAAGAATCTTATTCAGCGTAAAATCACCATGATGAGCATCTCCTACAATATCGAACCGGTTTTTCGCAAAATGTTGTCTGATCTGATGCCAACGTCCCGTTTCAGGTATTATTTCAACCAGACTAAGCGTAACGTTTGTCTTTTCTTTATAGCTAATTTGGGTCTCTACTGATCTTAACGTCCTATAATGGGAAACAGCCGGCTTCTTAAACTTCGACTTTTTCTTTACCAGAACCTTTTCCGAAAAGGTTCCCTCTCCGGGAACTCCCTGAACCACAGCAATATACTTTTTATTAACTTCTTTCCTTTCAAACTGTAAAGTAAGCTCATGTGCAGCTTCTGATGTAAATGCCAAAACCATTAAACCCGAAGTTTTTGAGTCAAGTCGATGGACATTATAAATCCATTTACCTGTTTGGTCTCCTAATAATTTGGTAAGATATGGGGCATCATGTTGCATAAAGTCATTTTTATGAACAGGCAACCCTGCCGGTTTTTCTATAACCAGTAGGGTTTCATCACGATATAAAACCGGGATTTGAAATATACTTTCTCTTGGTTCTTTCATCAATGTATTGTCAGATTTTGTTTTTTATCTTTGCTAATACACAAATATTTATTACAAGCTCAAATATCAGTATTTTAATGGGAGATTCGATCTAACTTACAGATTTATTATCAATACTAGGCTTACTAAGAATTTTCAGGATGAAGAAAGCAACACCAAAAGAAGGATTAATTTTAAAATACACGCCTTATAACCTACAATTAAGGCATGTTTTCACATTGGCAGGCAGCTCAAGAAGTACTACACCGATAATGCTTACGGAGCTTCAATATAAAGGTATTTCAGGATACGGTGAAGCATCAATGCCGCCATATTTAGGTGAATCTCAAAGTACTGTTGCAAAATTTCTTTCAAAATTAAATCTAAATCAATTCACTGATCCTTTCCGAATGGATGAAATACTGGAATATGTTGATCAGGTAGCTCCCGGAAATACTGCCGCCAAAGCTGCAGTTGACATTGCACTTCATGATCTTACAGGAAAAATAGCAGGGCAGCCTTGGTACAAATTATGGGGTTTCACTCCTGAAGAT
Organism: Mariniphaga sp.; assembly: GCA_035645995.1. Taxonomy (GTDB): domain Bacteria; phylum Bacteroidota; class Bacteroidia; order Bacteroidales; family Prolixibacteraceae; genus Mariniphaga. The sequence goes on from DASRQG010000061.1 coordinate 2,386, forward strand.
ACTCCTGAGACTTCTTATACGATAGGAATTGACAATCCGGAAGTCCTTAAAAAGAAGACAGAAGAAGCTGCTCCATACAAATTGATTAAAGTAAAACTCAATGGCATAAATGATACAGAAATCATAGATTCAATACGAACAGTAACTTCAAAACCTTTATGTGTTGATGTAAACCAGGGATGGACAAACCGTGAAGAAGCTCTGGACAAAGTTTATTGGCTTAAAGAAAAAGGAGTTGTCTTTATAGAACAACCACTACCTAAGGAAAGGATTGAGGATACCGCCTGGTTAACTCATCATTCACCCCTGCCTGTTATTGGGGATGAAGCCGTCCAAAGGCTGTCGGATGTTGATAAGTCAGCCGGGGTTTATTCAGGCATCAACATCAAGCTGATGAAATGTACAGGAATGAGGGAAGCACATAAAATGATTACACTTGCACGATCATTAGGATTAAATGTTATGATAGGTTGCATGACTGAAACATCATGCGCTATATCAGCAGCAGCTCAACTTTCACCAAAAGCCGATTGGGCCGACCTCGACGGAAATCTTCTTGTCTCAAACGATCCTTATGCAGGGATCAAAATTGAAAATGGGAAAATTGTACTCCTAAACAAACCGGGAATAGGAATTACAAAGACATCAATTGATAAAAGAACAAGTTAATTTCGACTTTTTTCATGTATTATAAAAAACTATGTTGAATTTTTCACCAACTATATTTCCATAAATGATTAAACCAACTACCCTCATCAATTGTATCAATTACAGCATGAAAACAATTATCACATTTATATTATTGATAGTTTTTACCGGGGCTTGCGGACAAACGAATGAAAACGTAAAGCTAAGCACCGAAAACTTATCAGTAGATAAAGAAAATATGAAAAAGGAAAACACAATGAAAGAATATAAACCACTTACTGAGTTTGAAGAATATGTGATTGTTCATAAAGGAACTGAGCGCCCTTTTACCGGTAAATTTAACGACCACAAAGAAAAAGGAACATACGCTTGCAAACGTTGCAATACTCCCTTATACAAATCCTCTGATAAATTTGAATCAAATTGTGGCTGGCCTAGTTTTGATGATGAAATAGAAGGTGCAGTAACAAAATTACCTGATGCCGATGGCAGACGTACTGAAATTATCTGCAGCAATTGCGGTGGACATTTAGGGCATGTTTTCTTTGGGGAAAGGTTCACAGACAAAAATACAAGGCACTGTGTAAATTCAGTATCGCTTGAATTTATACCCGATACAAAATAATACACACCGGAAAATATATTTTCGACTAAATCTTTAAGCTCATTCAAACGGTCTAAAATAACAATAAGCGCTTGAAAGATAGCCTGATTAAAATTAGAAAGCTATTGCTTAAATTTCCTCCTTTACCACTTCGATGCCTTCCATGAAATATTCTGCCTCGGATTGTTCCTGTGCCTTTAGTATAATCTGATGCGCTTCATCTGCCGCTTCATCATGTTCGTGTTCCGAACCACCATGTTCTCCAGAAGGATTATGAGCATCAGCTTCGGTTCTTACAACTTTAAAGATACCTTTAACTGTGAGGTCGGCTCCCATCTGGCCCTGACTAAAGGCCCCGATTTTTTCGCCGGCTTCAATCCTGATATTATAATCTTCATTACTTCCCATCAAAAAACATCGCCCTCCCCCTTGTTTGCATACATGCATGACTGTACCTTTTACCAATACTTCTTTTCCGATTAATACTGCAGGATTTTCTAATAACTCATCCACAGAATATACAGTGACAGTTGTCTCAGAATCATTTTCAATACTTTTTTGTTTCTGATTTTTGGTACCGCAACTCGCTATCAAAAAGGATACTAACATTAGCAGGACAAATTTTTTCATAGATCAATTTATTTTGATTTTTTCTTTTCAAATATACAATAAAGCAAAAACAACCGGCACCAGAATACCAATTATTGTCCAGATCCATCCCCATTTCAAAAAGCCTCTTTTCCCTTTTAAAATGAACAATCCTGAAACAGCTACAAACAGAAGAATGAGTGACATGGTATCGCTGGTCCATTTCCAGATCGATCCAATTGAAGATTTATGCAATAGATTCATCTCAAATATAAGTGGCCGCTGCTTGAGGTATGTAAGTTCAGCAATATCTCTTCCGGGAAATATTATCACTTCACCATTTGCAATAAAAACTTTCACGTTTCCCTGATTCGTTATATAATGTTTTCGATAATCAGGTTTACTTTCGAATTGTTGCAGTAAATTTAAAACTGCAGGTTCATCATATTCATTGGCTGCTAATGAAGGAGTCGAAATTTCTTCAAATAAAATTTTATAATCGGGATTAAAATCATGCCTGTGGTTTAAATATATGCCTGAAACAACATAAACGATGGTCATCCCTACGATAAAGTAGCCTAAATCGCGATGCAGGATCCTCAATAACTTCCTGATCTTCATTTCTATCTAATTTGGTTAGTTTAAGATGATTTTAAGCATAAAGATAGCGTAAAAGAATTTACAGCCTGTGGAATTAAGCTCAAAACTATAAGTAGGAACAGGTAATATTACAGGTGGAAAATACTATTGTCAGATCTAAAGTTATATTAGCTTCTACAAACACCAAAAGCAGGAATAATTAAATTCCTGCGACACGTCATTAATTCTGAGGTAACTTTATTTCGCGTAAAACTCATTTAATGTAATAACATCCTCTGAACCACAAACAGGACAATCACCTTCATTGTCATCATAAACATTAAAACTAGCCTGGCATTCCTGACATTTAAACCAATTGTCATCGAAATAAATATCACCGCCTCTAAATATAATATCACGACCTTC
>DASRQG010000062.1:0-3469 GCA_035645995.1 Mariniphaga sp.
CGGTTTAATGGATCGCTTAAGCAGGATGGTGTGATGGGGCAAAACACCTGGAGTGCTTTATTTGAGGTAATCAGGGATCTTCTTGTTGAAAGTGTGAAGAGTGAGACAGAAAGTGAACCGGCGCAGCTTGTTTACAGTTCCAGGCATGATGGTATATATCCGTGTGGTGAGAGTTTTCCGATTGATGAAAAAGGAAAAGACGATTATCGGTCTCGTGAAAACCGCAGGGTTGAGATTGTGTTTTTCGACAAGGGTAAAGCTCCTGAGCTTATTAAGCCTGAAAATAAAAAGAAGGTAAAGAAAAGTGAAGCTGTAATTTATGACAAGAGGATTACGGAAAAGAAACCGGTTTTTTCAAAGCAGGTAAAAGCAGAAGACAGTGAGACAATAGTTCTTGAATGGGTTTATCCACAGGTTTTTGACGCATCAAAACCTCATAAACAGTATGTAAATCTTGATTCAAATGGAAAAGAGCAGGGAAACGAACTTACCATAAAAGTCAAGGCAAAGGATCTCAAGGCCAACACCGCGGGAAAAAATGTATATTGGAGAGTGACAGCAGACAACAAAAACAGTAAACGAAACAGCCCGAAAACAGGCATCATGGATAAAGCTGGTGGAAAGCTGGTTGAATTTACTGCAGGAATTGCCAATCTCGACATACCATTTGAAAAAAATGAAGCATCAATAGTACTCGCATGTGGTCTTGCCGGCGGCGATCGTTTCACGGTTGAAGCTGGAACTGATGGAGAAAATTTTACGAGTAAGTTTGTGGTGGAGAATTGGAGGAAGTTGTGGTATCAATTGACACATCATCAATCTGTTACACCACCTTCGATGGCAACACCTATAGAGAAATTGAAAACTGTATTTATAGAATTTTTAAGCGAAACACCTTGTACACACACACGAACTGCAGCTGGAAATGTAATTGTTGGAAATCATAATGCAGGAGAGTACCACAAATTACTTTCAACAAAAAATAAGGATAGGTGTTGCCATATCATTTTATGTGATAAGCAATACGATGGTAAAGATTCAACTGGTAGAGACCTAGTATCTGAAGCAACTCAAATATTTAAAAGTAACAGTGATTTTATTCAAATGAGTGATCCTGCTAATAAGCTTAAAATTTTCAATCCACCACTTCAAACTGGTTCCAATTTTCTTGTTAGTGGGAAATGGAAAAATTTGGTTAAAAAAACAAATGGGACATTCACTGATGACCCAACTAAAACTAATTTATCTACAGGATTGGTTTCATTTCATGACAATGATTTTGTTAAAGTTGATTTGCCTCTCAATGCGAACCCTTCAGCAACGGATTCTGTCGAAGTAACTATAAAAGTAACAGCAGCTTGCGGCCCATGGGGAGGAGATGGAAGCGTTGCACCTCACAATCTTGTCGTTATTAATTCAAACGACACGATTCATAGTCAGTGTGTGATGCACGAACTAGGACACTTAATGAAAATGGTTCCAGATCCGACTTATTACCTCTGCCCCCCAGGGTTTAACTATGCAGACCATACAATGCAATACACTAAAATGGGAGGTTCTGGGAGCCATTGCAGTTACAAAATTAACAAAGCATTATCAACAAAAACAAAATATGTCGATGGTAGATGTATTATGTTTCACCAATTAAACAACAACTGTGAATTAATTTACTGTCCAGACTGTTTACCTTTTGTTAAAGCACAAGCTTTAACAACATTGAAATAAATGGAGGATTATATTATGATAAGTGCATTATTATTTGCATTAGAACTTTCAGATGCTGACATTTACAATAAAATTGATATCTACTCCCGAATAAACAATCAATTAACAGAAATGGTTACACCTTTTGATATTGGTATTATTTCCCCGTCCCATTTCGATGTAAAGGAGCATCCCGTTATTCCAGTTTTTTCTGTATGGAAGGTAAATAATATCGACAATAATGGTTATTTGCCTCCAGTGGCGGCATATCTAATTGTAACACAGATAGAATCCAACCAGGTCACCATAATACAATTAAGCGATGATAACGGGAAACTTCCATCACCTGACAGTTCAGAAGAACCGAAGTATCCTCCTGGATATGACAAGAACAAAAAAGTAACCAGATATAATAAACTCTGGAGAGATCTTTCCTCTAAAGATATTCGATGGGTTGATGGTCACTATTCGATGTGTGCGATATGTGGAAAAATGGTTTCTAACAGAATTGATGTGAAGGTGGCTGGAACATCAATTAATCCTAAAGACACAAATCTAAAGGATTTTAGAGTTGAAGCAAATTCGAAAGAAGCGTTATTTGAAAAAAGTAGCGATTCCCCGTTAATTCCAGCTCTACAAAATTCAATATTAATAAAAAAAGTTGAACACGACCACTCAAACATTAAGAAAATATTTATTTATGGTAGTTACAATCTTCCGGCTAAACTAATAAATGGAAGAGCATATCTTGAAATTTCATTAATAATTCAGCAATCTATAGATAATGAAATGTTTCTTGAACGAATTATAATACCTGTCAAATTTATCCAAAAAGAAAATGAAATAATTAAAGGTTTCTTTGAACATGATCTAACAGAGTTATTTCCCAATAATGGTAAAAATTCAAATGACACAATAATAGTTAATGCTATCGCAGGAACAGTATTGAGTAATTATGTAGCGATCGTTAAAAATTAAAGGGTCAGCCGGTTTTTTCATGGGTATCCATTAAAAATTCAGATGTGTTTGGATAAATGGAGCTCCGACCAGTAATCTCTGGTTCACAATCTTTAAGAATGTTTGAATAGAACTCAATTTCGAAGGCAACACTGCCGGCATTCTGACGTACTAAACCGTAAGTTGTAGCAGTTGCTAATAAAGGGCGCATGCCTTACCAGATAATCATAGCTTTCAGACTTATTATTGGTATGCAAATGTCTTTTGAAGGTTAAGATAAATTATCATCACGTTGACGGGTGCACAATATGTGTGTTTTAAAAGATATTCATATACGCCGGAGCGGACACGACCCCTGCGGGCAGCAATAAAAAATTCGAAACAAGAAAACCGAAACAAGAAACAGGAATAGAACTATAAATTGATATTGGGGGCGTGTGGAAACCGGTGTATAATTTCGGTATACAGGAAAATCTGGAAATCAACCAGTTATAATCGGAAAAAATCTGGAACAATATTATGGAAACTAATCATCGTTTTAATCATCCTTATCAGGTACAATCAGCGGTTCAGACATTTTCCTTATTTGGATTTGTGTTTTATTCTTTGACCTCACGGCCCAAAAACAAAATACGCGGTTAACGCATTCCAGGGTGAATACAACAACCGGTTTAATGGATCGCTTAAGCAGGATGGTGTGATGGGGCAAAACACCTGGAGTGCTTTATTTGAGGTAATCAGGGATCTTCTTGTTGAAAGTGTGAAGAGTGAGACAGAAAGTGAACCGGCGCAGCTTGTTTACAGTTCC
>DASRQG010000063.1:0-9811 GCA_035645995.1 Mariniphaga sp.
TATAAGCTATGCAGATGAGCGATCAGCAGATGATTATGAATCTTCCGAAGTACAGGAAGGAATTAACAAGCTGTCGGATGCATTAATGGCAGTAGCCAATGAACAAACTCAGGGACAGGATACCTGGGGTGGTGAGCTGGAACAAATAAAACAGCAAGCTAACCAATTACAGGATTCAAATACAAGCGATCAACATGCTACGGCAGTAAGAAGTGCTTTTTCCAGTGCTGCAAATGTAATTCAAAACCTCCAAAACAGATACTACCCCGAACTTGAAGGGGATGCATCAGAAGTTATGGATGCCGCACAGGAAATTAGTGATCAGGAACTTGTATCTGAACAACAAGATGAAATTCAGTCGTTTTTTGATGAGGCTGCCGAAGTTTTAAGAAAAATGGATGAAAGAAGTCAAACAACTTCTTTAAATTAAATTTTTTTTAGAACCTATTAATTTTAATCCACTCAGGCATAATTTAATTACCCTCACGAATTTTTCATAATTTAAAAACACACATTATGGCAGACTCAAAATCACAAAACAAAAAACTACATTATCTTAAGGATCTGAAAGATTACCGGATCGTAAAAGATGAACCTGACATTCGCGGATGGGATGTACATGACGCTAACCAACAGTCAGTTGGTACTGTCTCGGGACTTATCATAGATGTTAGCCTCGAGAAAGTCAGATACATTGATGTGGATATTGATGAAAGCATACTTCCTGGTGACCATGATCCTTTTGGAGCACAACATCAGGATGGAATCCATGAGTACCAGGACAGTAAAGGTGGCGTTCACATGATCATTCCGATTGGTGTTGCCCGCTTAGATTCAGATCGTAAACTAGTTATAGCAGATGGCATTGATCAGAATGCTTTGCGCAATATTCCTACATATCGTTATCGCGAAAACATCCCGGTATCATCTGAATATGAAGAAAAGGTGCTCGCTAATTTCAAAGGAAAAGATACCAGCGCCAGTGACACTACCGATGAAGATATTTATAACTCGGAGCATTTTAATGAAGACCGGTTTTATGGCCGGCAAAGAGAATAATACTTCTTGTTTATTTATTGATTAGGAAGTTGCCTGCACATAAACAGGCAGCTTTTTTTTATTTAAGTTCGTCTTCCGGCAATTGATGCAATTGATTGAAAACCTCATATACCACCGGACATGTTTCACAATTCTTGTGAGATAATGACAATATTTGAATAAACTTTTTCCTGTCGGTATGAGGATATTCGCGACATGCCTTAGGCCGGTTCTCATATACCATACAATAATTATCAGCCAATAAAAAAGGACATGGATGCTCCTGAAAAACATAATCCTTATCCTCATCCATCGTCACATACTGTTCTAAAAATACCGATGGTTTCATCTTCAGATGCTTTGCAAGACGATCAATATCCTTATGTGTTAATCGGGGCCCTATTGTTTTACAACAATTTGCACAGCTGAGGCAATCAAACTCAGAAAATAATTCATGATGCAACTCATGAACTACATCATCAAGATTTTTAGGTTTCCTCTTTTTTAATTTTTTGATTAATAAAAGGGACTCCTTTTTTACTTTTCCTGTAAGAACAAATAATTCCTGAGGTGATTTATATTCAATTGATTTCATTGGCAGATACAGGTTGATGACTATATTTATTATCAACTTTACCATTACGAATTTGTGCTAAAAATAAGCCGATAATTACGATTCCAATTCCTATAAATTTCTGAAATGTGATCGATTCTCCCAATACAAAAAATGACATCACTGCCACAAATACAGGGATTAGATTTACAAATGTATTTGATCTGTTAACACCCAGCTGTCTGATACTTTGTGTGAAAAACACAAATGCAAGCGTTGAAGCAAAGACTGCTAACAATACAATGGCACGAAATGCCTGCGGATGAAAAGATGTAGCTATAAAATCGTTAAAATCAACCCATAACCATATAGGCAAAAACAATATTATCCCAATTAAATTCTGGTAAGCAATGATGGTTAATGAATTATATCGATATACCACTTTTCTCAATACAATAGAATATGCAATGGCAGCAACAACAGCTATAAACTCTAGTCCTACACCAAGGGGTGAAGCATCAAATCTGAAAGACTGATTGAGGACAACCAAGCTAACACCCACAAAAGAAAATACAAAACCTATGATGTTTTTCAAGTTTACCCTTTCCCTGAAAAAGTACCATGCGGCAATTGGTGAGAGTAGCGGTATTGTTGCAACGATCACTGCAGCAACTGTAGGCGACACATACAAAAGCCCATAACTTTCACCTAAAAAATACAGAAAGGGTTCAAAAAATGCCATCATGATTATTAACTTGAAATCTTTCCACGTTGGTTTCTGCAAACGCTTTAACAATACTGCTATTATCCAGATCAATGCAACAGAAATTACAAGCCTGAATAATACCACAGTGATTGGCTTATATGCCAAATAGGCTATTTTAAACCAAACAAAAGAAAAGCTCCAGAAAAATGTAGCTCCGAGCGCAGTAAAATAAGCCAGTAATTCTTTCTTTTTCATTGATAAAACACAGGCCACAAAAATAGACTTTTTATGCCGATATATAAGGGTCTGTAATTTTCATAAAGAAAAAAAAGCCGTTCATTAATATCCTTAACGGATAACTGGTTTTTCCCTCAGATTTATATCATAAAAATGAAAAAGAAGATAAGTTAAAACGGCCAGTGAAATCCCATAAATATTGGCATCGAGGCCAAATGGAAGTTCCAAATCACTAATAATAAGTGTTAAGGTGGTTGTTCCTCCTGCAATCATTGCCCAAAATGCACCACGCGAGCTTCTGGTCTTTAGAAATATACCGGCCAACACCGGAATAAACAGACCCGAAACCATAAACGAATATGAATGTAACATTAGTTCCAGCACATTGGGTACTATTAAGGCTACCAGCAATGCTGATATGCCCAGCAACAAAGTTATTCCTTGCGAAAGCAGCATAATTCTCCCTGAGGTGTAGCACTTAAATATATCGGTGATCAAATTACCGGAAGCAGCCATCAAACAACTGTCGGCTGTGGACATGATGGCAGAAAAATATGCAGACAATATTAAACCGGTCAGACCGACAGGAAGGATGTTTCGCAATAAAAGCGGAAGTCCCATTTCAGGATCAAAAACTCCCTCGACACTTGCTCCGATTATTCCGGTTTCAAATGCAGCTTTGGAAAACAAGCCAAGAATGACTCCTGTAAAAGCCATCACCGGATATTCAAACAATCCTGCAACAAACCAGGCACGCTGGGCAGTTTTTCTGTCACCGGCAGCATATATCCGCTGGTAAAGTGTCATACCAATGAACCAGATGGGTACAATGGTAATAAACCAGTTTACGATTTGTTGCCATTTAATAGCCTTTAAATCAAAAAAAGATTGTGGCAAGGTTGCCTGCAGCGTCTCGTAACCGCCAATCCCAAAATAAGCAACCGGCAGTCCTATAAAAACAAGTCCACCCATCAACAATATCCATTGAAACGTATCCGTATAAATAACAGCTTTTATCCCTCCTATGGCAGTATAAAGTACTGCGATTACTCCCATCAGAATTAATGCATTTTGCATGGAAATATTCGGAAAAGTTGCAGAAGCGAGTTTAGCACCGGCTAAAATCTGTGAACTGGTAAATCCTAAATAACCTATGGCTGATATGATTCCGGCCAAAAGGGCAACGCGGCCGTTATACAGGTGTTTTAAAAATTGTGGGAAAGATAAAAAGTTATGTTTGGCTGCCAGTCTCGATACTTTGGGAATAAGAAGTACCGCACTAAGCCATGCACCAATAAGACCTGTGAAAAGCAGCCAGGTCCCCGAAAGTCCCATCATAAAACCTAATCCGCCCAACCCGATTGAAAAACCACCTCCTACATCGGTGGCCACTACCGATAATCCAATATGGAATGAACTCATCTTACGTCCACCCACAAAATAGTCGTCAGCCGACTGGTTTTTACGCATAAAATAAAAGCCAATACCCAACATTGCTGTCAGGTAAAAGCCAAAAATCGTATAGTCTATCCAATGCATGAAACTATTTGGAATCGGTATTTATTTCGTATTGCAGTGGTGGGTCGGAATGTCTGATTTTACCTTTATTCAAAAGCCGGTTCATCATTTCCAGGCCTTTTGAATATGATAATTTTAACTCTTTAACTACCTCTCCTAAAAAACTCGGCCCATTTTCTCCTAAGAATTCAACAATTCTTTTCTCAGTTACTTCTCTTTTTTCAGTCATATATTTTCTTCCAGTCAAAAAATTTATCCGTTTGGTGTTACTTCGTCAGGCACCGGCAGACCTTTCTCATAGAGATGAAACCGCTCACAGTTATACCACCCTTTTGCACCACGATTACAAAAAACGTTTCTTATCAAAAATACCGGCTTATCAACTTCACTAGTGGCGTTCTGATAAACAGAACACTCACTGGCATATTTACAGAGTTTACCCAAATTCATATCAGATGTGTTTATAGAATACATTCATACTTTCGATATCCCCTCCGATATTAGTATTATTGATCAGAGTACCGCTATAATTATATCCGCCCTTAATAAAAGTAAGATTCATTCCAGGTTCTGCTATACGGGCAATTGTATAAGCCGTTTTAATATTTTTACTTTTAATGTCAACTTCCATAAAATTTAAAAGTTGCGAAGCAAATCCATTCCCCCGGAATTGGGGTAAAACAGCAAAATCAGTCATTTCAGCATACTCTTTTTCAAAATTTGTTTCAGCAGTTGAAATGCCAACAAGGTTATTCTCTTCCCAAATTCCGTAGTATATAGCCTGCCTGTTTTTAATGGTACTGCATATATAATCCGGATCAAATACAGGAAAAGGATATGAATCAAAAACTTCCCTAAAGACCCGGGAAGCCGATTCAGCATCTTTTTCTGTTAATACTCTGATTCCAAATTCAGGATTTAATGACTTGAAATTATTATTCCTACCCTTCTTATACAGGCCACTAAAGGATTGAAGCAATCGGGTTGGTTTTTGTTTTCTGTCATCATGCAGAAACTTTGCAACCATTGCACAATCATTTTCACCTTTATAAAAAAGAGGTACATAAGCCTCCACTACATAATCATTAAGGATAAACTCAGGCAACAAAAAGGACGGAACCTTTGCAATTATTTTTGTATACCCATTCGTTTTTGCTAATGCATCAAGCTCAGGTATTATAAATGATATATCAGGAATATGAAGGTCCAGCAGGTAGACCCTGTTATTCGCTTTACCATGCTGTATAGTTGATTCTCCAATTTTACATATTTCATCAAACATCCTGATCCCTTCTGTTATGTCGTTCATTATCATCTGGCACTAAAGATATGGCATTATTATAATCAGCTAAAAGTTTCTCAATCCCAATTGCTTTTTGTTCATCCGGAGCTTCGAGATTAAGTTCCAGATTACACTCTTTACAATTCCGGTCACATAATTTTGAAGTATAACTATCAGGTTCCGCATACGTAGTAATAATACCTTCATAATTTCGAAGTACTACTTTGTTTGTTGACCATGAAATTATATAATTAGGCATCACCGGAATCTTTCCTCCCCCACCTGGTGCATCAATAACATACGTTGGGATTGCAAAACCTGAAGTATGACCTATCAGACTTTCCATGATTTCAATTCCTTTACCAACAGGGGTTCTGAAATGTGAAAGGCCTTCTGATAAATCACACTGATACATATAATAAGGCCTTACTCTGTTCCTTACAAGTTTATGTACCAGCTCTTTCATTATTCGGGGACAATCATTCACATCGGCAAGCAGTACTGATTGATTACCCAGTGGAAAACCTGCATCAGCCAACTTTGCTAAAGCTCTTTTTGATGATGAAGTTATTTCACGTGGATGATTAAAGTGAGTGTTTATCCATAGAGGTTGATACTTTTTTAATATATCAATTAATTCATCAGTTATCCTGTAAGGCAGAACTACCGGTATACGGGTACCGATCCTGACAACCTCTACATGTGGTATGGAAGATACTTCCGATAGCAACCAATCAAGAAGTGTGTCAGATAACATTAATGGATCCCCGCCTGACAGTAGTACATCACGAACCTGGGGCGTATTTCTAATGTATTCTAAACCTTTTTCTAATTGTTCACGATTAGGAATAGAATCAACATCTCCTACTTTTCTTTTTCGTGTACAATGCCTGCAATACATTGAGCAGACATTACTGACATGGAACAATACCCTGTCGGGATACCTGTGCGTTATACCCTCAACCGGACTATCAGTATCTTCCGAAAGTGGATCTTCCATATCGGTCTTTAATACAGTCAACTCATTAATATTTGCAACGGATTGTTTAAAAACAGGATCATTCTGATAATTTGAACTATCAATTAATGAAAGATAATAAGGAGTTACTGACATCGGAAATCGCTCCAGTGTCTTTTCCATCATCATCTTTTCTTCCTCAGGAAGCTCAATACCCAATAATCGTTCTATACCTTCTATTGTTTTTATTGAATTCTTTAATTGCCACTTCCAATCCCTCCATTTTGAATGATCACATCCAAACATTGTTTCAACTGCACTCGCGTGCTTTACTTTGTTAAGTACTTCCATAAAATTAGTTTCTATGCGAACAAAATTAACAAATTATATGGGCTCATCAAAAAAGTTATTTCATACATATAACTCTTTATTAAGTTAATTTTCTGTTTGTTAAATATTTGAACCCGATAAAAAAACGATTAAAAAAATTGAATTAATATTCTTTTAATCTTTATATTCTTTTCACAGGAATAAAAATTCGATTCAGATATCAGATAAACCCATCCAGTTAAATATGATGATTAGGTGACACAGGAGGGTAAGCCTCTAAATCTTCAATATCGAGCAGATTAACAAGCATTTCTATACTTTCCTTCATCTGCTCTCGCTTTTGAACATCCAGCTTTTCAATTTTCTCGGCCAGCTTTTCCTGTAAAAGCCAGGGCAACTTCTCTAAAAGTTTATCCCCCTTGGTAGTAAGTGCAATGGTAACAACACGTTTATCGCCAGACTTTGGAAGCCTTGCAACAAGTCCCTTTAATTCAAGTCTGTCAATGATACCACTTACGGTACTGGCATTTAAGTTTAAAAATTTTTTTATCTCCCCCTGACCGGCCTGAAAATTCAATGAATCGTGCAGATAGTTCAGACACAAAACCTGAGGGATACTCACCCCATATTCCTTTTCTATTTTTTTAGACTCAAGATTTATTGAACGAACAATTTTCCGAATTTTTAATATTATATCTTTTGAATCCATGCTAATCTGTCAATATTAAAATCCAAAGGTAAATATTTATAAAATAACTTCGTACACGAACTTCTTTTCACAACCAGATTTAATTTTTTATGGTTTGTATATCCAATACCCGCAGAAATCCATAAATTTGAACCAGTAAATCAAAGAGAAATCTTAAAGTCTATAAATTATGAAAAGAAAATCAGCAATCAGATTGTTATTACTCGCAGTAATAACCGCTACAGTCGGTTTAACATTTAGCAGCTGCAAGACCGAAAGCTCAAAAGAAAAGTTTATTGGCCTCCAGCTCTACTCCTTGCGTGATGACATGAAAAAGGATGTAGAAGGAACTGTTGCAAAGGTAGGTGAAATGGGATATAAATTCGTAGAAACAGCCGGATACAGTGACGGGAAATTCTATGGTATGGACCCAAAAGCCTTTAAAGAGCTGTGTGAAGCCAACGGGCTACAATTTTTAGGTTCCCATGTGGGTCGTCCTGTTCCCGATTCAGCAAACTGGGAAAGCACAATGGAATGGTGGGATCAGGCCATACAGGCACATGCTGATGCAGGTGTAAAGTGGATGGTTCAGCCTTCCATGAACAAAGTTGCCTATGAAAGTTTAGAAGGAACTAAAAGGTATTGTGAATATTTCAATGCAATTGGAGAAAAGTGCAATGAAAAAGGCATCCGTTTTGGATATCACAATCATGCAAATGAATTCACAACTGAGTTTGATGGCAAACCTCTCTACGACTGGATGCTTGAGCTAACTGATCCTGAAAAAGTAATGTTTCAGATCGACCTCTACTGGATTGTAGAAGGGGGTAAAGATCCTATAGATTATTTTGAACGTTATCCGGGAAGATTTGAATTATGGCACATTAAAGATAAAGAAGAAATTGGTGCAAGTGGGAATATGGACTTTGCAACTATGTTTAGCCAACGTGAAAAATCAGGCGCTGAATATGGTATTGTTGAAGTAGAAAGATATAACTTCGAGCCTATGGAAAGTGTTCGCCAAAGTTTAGAATACCTACAGCAAGCTGAATATTACGATTTTTATGAATAGTAATTAACATTTATTCAAAAACCCGTGGAAGTATTTTAAACTCCACGGGTTTTTATTTCCTAACCATTTAAAACTTACCAAACTTAAAAGTCAACCCAAACATAAATCCATTCAAAACATCAGGATGAACATCTAACAACTTAATATCAGTAGTATACCGGTAGCTCACAGTTGCTGCTGTTCTAAAAAACCGGGCAAGATTAAATTCAAGCTCTACAGCAGGTTCTACTATAAAAAAGAAATCGCTTTCAGGCAGATCAAAATAAGGAGCATCAAAATAACCTCTGCCATAATTTCTAACGTGTGCTATTCCACCCATGCCCAATACTATAGGAAATGACACATGTACCGGTTTTAATCCTCCAACAATTGGCTCAATAAAAATACCTCCATATCCACCTGCAAGCGAAAAATATGGAAATTCCTCTTCCACCCAATTGTAGTTATTAATATTACTTACAAATCCGGTTCCTGCTAATCCCACAGCCGTACTATGATTAAAAATTAAGGCTACACGTCCACCAGAGACCAAAGCATCCTGGCCATGAATCTGAGAATAACCCATCGTTAATGATCCATACAAACCCAGACTACTTCTGTCGGCAAACAATGTTTGTAGTTCACCACTTTGCTCATCCTGAGCAACAGAAATAAACACTGCACATACAAAATGCAGCAGCAAAATCAACTTTTTCATAATAATTAATTGCTTAAATGACTAAAGAGAAAAAAAATTATAATACTTTTTAAAAAAGATATTTAATGGTTAGGGCAATGTCGGGAAGTATTACATCAAAACCATATCTGCCAAAAACATCTATAAAAGGTTTTGCTTCCAATCCTACTTTTACAGGAGCTTCGTAAAAAAGATATTCTAATCCGACAACACCATTAATTCCTGCAAGAAATGAGGATTGAACAGTACTGATTCTTTGATTTTCAATAAACTCTACCTCATCCCAGCTCTCAAATCCGGCATGTATGCCTGCCCCATAGAAAAAAACCAACTTATAAGAAATAGGAAATAAATCGTATCTGTGAAATTCCGTAAGCCCATGTAATTGCAGGCCCCTGTTCCGAAAAGTCAAAATTGCTTTATAGGAATGCTCATCGTTATCATAATAACGGTATTCAATTCCGGGAGATATCCAACCGGCTCTGATTCCAACTGACTGTGAAAAACCCTGTGCAAATAGTCCTTTCACACAAAAAAATAAAATAACAATAAACAGGAACCTTTTCATTTCGGGCATTTTTACAGGTGTAATTTACTTAATTTTTATGAATTACACCCCCTGATCCGGATACAACCATTTCAATATAGGGAGTTCCACTATAAAACACATGTCCGCTTCCTGAAACCACTGCTTTAAGATAGTCGTTCACATTGACCCACACATCACCTGAACCTGAAACCTTTGCATCGCAC
>DASRQG010000064.1:0-4929 GCA_035645995.1 Mariniphaga sp.
AACGCATTGGTGAACGATGATCCGGAAGCAGCTGCAGGTGCTTCAAGAAAAGCAACAGAGGCATTAAACCATGTTGACATGGCTCTGCTGGAAGGTGCGGCTAATGATCATTGGATGATGTTGTTAATGCCCATGAAGAAGGCTTTGAAAAATATTGAATCTACAACTGACATAGAAAAACAAAGAGCACAATTCAATACTTTATCAAACAACATAATTGATATGACCGAATCATTTGGATTAGAAGCTGATATAGTTTATAAACAATACTGCCCCATGGCATTCGATGATGCCGGAGCCCATTGGTTGAGTGAATCGGATGAAGTCCTGAATCCATACTTCGGCGATATGATGCTACATTGTGGTGAGGTACAGGAAACCTATAAACGTGGCCAGAGAATTTTTAATACGGAGGAGATGAATGAAACTCCGGCAACTCAAAGCCATAATCATTAAAATTAAAAGAAAATATCCATCATTTATAGGACATATTCAAATATTAAACATTAAAAAAGTTAGATTATGAAAACAAAATTTGTATTAATTGTAATTTCAGTCATGCTAAGTGTAGTTGGAAGCATATCTGCGGGGAAAGTAGTTAAAACCAATAACTTTAAGGTTTATGGCAATTGTGGAATGTGTGAAAACAGAATCGAAAAAGCTGCCAATGCTGTAAAGGGTGTTTCAAGTTCTGATTGGGACAGAAAATCAAAAATAATGACAGTCAAATATGACGCCTCTAAAACAACTGTAACAAAAATACATGAAGCCATAGCAATAGCAGGACATGATACAGATAAACAAAAGGCAGAAGATAAGGTATATGAAAAACTTCATACCTGCTGCAAGTATACACGTGCTGAATTCAAGTAATTATATAATACGTTCAAATGATTAATAAACTGCAAATCATATAATAAGAGATTTCCCACATTTTAATTCTCAATTTGATTAAAAGATAAAAAGATTGTATTATGTATAAACTTTACTTTACATTATTGGTTTTCTTTTTTTAAAATACAAAATTCAACAATTATGAAAAAATCAGGCAGCTTAATGCTCACCCTTTTAACACTCACTCTATTTATCAGCGGCAATATTTTTGCACAGCAATCTTCACTACAATTTTACAGGCCGAATAATAAATCCGGTCTGAATGTTTTTGAATCACCTAAAGAAGATACAGTAGCCTTTGAAGGTATAAAAGTACGTATAGGAGGAGATTTTGCCCTACAATTTCAGGGATTGAGTCAAGACAACACTGCAGGAAGTCTGGTAGAACTCGGAAATGATTTTAACCTTCCAACTGCCAATTTGAATCTTGATGTTCAGCTTCTTGACGGTGTAAGAATGCATCTAAAAACTTATCTTTCATCGAGACACCATAATGAAGCATGGATCAAAGGAGGTCATATGCAAATTGATAAGTTAGATTTTGTTTCACCCGGCCTGCTTGAAGATGTGATGCAATATACTTCTATAACAGTAGGATTAGACGAATTTAATTATGGGGATGCTCATTTCAGAAGAACTGATAATGCACGTGGTATTTTCAATCCTTTTGTAGGGAATTATATAATGGATGCCTTTTCAACAGAAGCATTTGGTGAAGTAACAGTACAGGCAAACGGATTGTTGGCAGTAGTAGGATTAACCAATGGAAAATTAAATTAAAATGTACGGTTAAATCCCAACAGCGATAATAAGCCGTCTTTCTATGGTAAACTAGGTTATGATCAGCAAATAAATTCAGATCTCAGATTGAGGCTTACCGGGTCGTGGTATATGAATAATGGTACTTCTTCCGGAACCAATCTATACGGAGGCGACCGTGCAGGAGGTCGATATTACTTTGTAATGCATACTCCTGCCACAGGAACAAGTGCGGCCGAAGGAAGCGATTTTGAAGGACGTTATAATCCCAGATTTTCAAAACTTACAGCACTTCAGGTTAACCCATTTATTAAGTTCCGGGGATTAGAATTCTTTGGGATTTTTGAAACTGCAATGGGAAGTAATGAAGTTGAAGGGGTAACAGAAGGCGCGTTTACCCAACTAGCTGCCGAATTGTTATACCGTTTTGGACAAAATGAAGATTTCTATTTGGGGGGTCGTTACAATACTGTCTCAGGGTCGCTTGTAGAAGATATGGAACCTAAATTTGAAACCACACGTTTCAATGTTGGAGGTGGTTGGTTTCTTTCAAACAATATTCTTGCAAAATTAGAATACGTAAAACAAGAATATAAAGGGGATGCCTGGAGCGGAAGATTTGCCGGTGCCGGATTTGACGGAATAATGCTTGAAGCTGTTATAAGCTTCTAAGGCAAAAAATACTCTTCCCTGGATCAAGGAAGACTTTAAATCATGTAAATCTTATCGTTAATTCTATAAGTGATGATTTAAAGTCTTCCTTTATTTTTGTAATGGATGTTATTCCTTTAATAAAAAACATAAATATATACATTATGAGAATTAAAATATCAGGGTTATTGGTTCTATTAGCAACTGTTACAACAACAGCAGTAGCAGGTGAACGTACTGGCAATTTTGAAGTTAAAGGCAACTGTGGCATGTGTGAGAAAACTATAGAAAAGGCTGCTCTATCAGTTGACGGAGTCGGGAATGCTGACTGGAACAAAGAAAGTAAACTGTTGAAGGTTACTTTTGATGATACGAAAACATCTGAAGATAAAATCCAATCAGCGATAGCCAAATCAGGTTATGACACCAAAAATTATAAGGCTAAGGATGAAGTTTATAACAAACTTCCGGCTTGTTGTAAATATGACAGAAATGCTGAACCGGCAGAAGATCAGGTTAAATAGTTTAATAAAGTTTTCAGCATCAACAGAAAAGGCTGCCTGTAACGGACAGCCTTTTCTATTAATATTTAGGTATAAAAAAAACCGAAGGCAAATTACCTCCGGTTTTAAAATCTCAGAATTTATCTAATTATTGCTTCACGATTCTATTTGTTTTAACTAATTGTTCGTCTTTAAATAAGCTTATAATATAGACACCGCTCACTAAGTGTGAAGTATTTATTTCAGCATTCGGATAGCTTACATCGAGAACTCTCTGACCTGCAATATTCGAAATAATCAGCCGGTCAATTTTATCATGGTTATTTAATTTTATATTTCCTCTGAAAGGATTCGGATAAACATAGAGATCCAGTTCAGGAAGAACGTCTACATTCGATGGAATAGTAACATCTACTACATCGGCTTCAATTCGTGGTTCAATTCTGAAAATACCATCTCTGTCGGTAACAATTCCCACTACATTGTATGAATTATCAGCAACAGAAGTGTAGGCAAACATTTGGTCGCTTACAATGATGCTGTCTGCATCTTCTTCAGCATACAGCCACCATTCCCCTTCTTCATCAGCAACAGTACCTCTGCCATTCTCGATTTGTACCAATACTCCTCTGAAAAGTGGAATAGAGTCATTGCCAAAATCGATAACCATAGGTTCGATAGCTACAGAAGCTTCAGCGGCTTCAACCTCATGTGCTACAAGAACAGCTGCTTCATCTTCTACCTGACTAACAACACCTGTTACGGTAACTCCTTCTCCCAATTCAATTTCCAGCGCATCTGCATATTCAACAAAGATTCCACTTCTTTCAGCATTATCATCCTGTACATAAAAACCTTCACCCTCGTATATACCTGTTATAGTTCCGGTGATGATAACCTTTTGGTCAACTAGTGGAGAAGTCTCCTCTTCACCATGAATTTCAGCAATAGCTACCTCATTGATAACCTCAGCTGCAGTTGTCCAAAAACGAACAGAGACATAAGTAAGGGAGTCATCATTTTCAACATATCTAAATGTATTCCCCTCAATATCCATTACCGAACCGGCTGTCAGAATAATTTGCACTCTGCGATCTGGAGTAAAGGCTTCAGAAGGAGTAAAAGTAATTTTATTGCTGTCAACTTCTGCTTCTCCGGCCTCTAATTTTTCATATTCTACAAAATCCATCAAAGTAGAATCGAAACGGTAAGTATAGAACCCAAAATCATTAGCCAGTCTGACTTCTTCACTAAAAGTGAAAACAAAAGGAGCATTAACAGGTACTGAATCAGTTATATCAGGTTGTATATCTACCACTACCGGAGGAACAGAATCCCTTAAGAAGACTGATGTATATGCCGGTGACCTGTTAGCTGCCCTATCCAAAAATGCACCTGAAGCTACTACCAATTCATAACTACCAGTTCTAAGGAAAGGTAAGGCAGGTGTAATTGTAACTGTATTCTCTGATACCACAACATTAGAATCCACAAATAATTCATATTCAACCCACCCCTGAGGACTCTTTACATGAGTCGCAATTTTGAAATCATCATACAACATGACATTTTCATTGTAGGTTAATGTAAAAGTTGCAGAAACAGAATCAGGATCTTTGGTATCAGCAAATTCAACATTTAGATTCTCAACATCCGGAACTTCACTATCAGGCACAAAAACCCGGGTAAAAGAAGCTGCGGGATTTCCGGAAGCATCGAATACTGAGCTGAATGCTATAATGAGTTCATATCTTTTAATTGCAGCAAACTTACGTCCAGGAGTAATTGTAAGAACATTATCTTCTATAGTTACCTGATCATCAGCCAGAACTTCATATTCTAACCAATCCTCCCCGTCACTTTCATGCGTTACGATAATTAAACTATCGATAACGATATTTTCATTATAAGTAATCTTAAATACTGCACTGGCTGAATCATTTGCCTCAGTGAAGGTAAATTCAGGTTGATAATCTTCTACAACCGGTCCCTCCTCGTCGGCATTAAATGTACGTGTAAAAACAGATGCTCTATTGCCATCAAGATCAGAAACAGCTCCAAAAGTAACAACAAATTCATATCTCCCTGAAGCAAAAAAACCACGTGTTGGAGTAATGGTCAA
>DASRQG010000065.1:0-4820 GCA_035645995.1 Mariniphaga sp.
ACACCAAATACTGCGCCGGATGCTCCTACCGTAGGAATGTTCATCTTTAACTCTTTAATACGTTCCATTAAATCTATTCCTTCAGCAGCATACGACTGACTGGCAGGATTATCATACCATGCATTAATAAAATCGCGTACCTGAACTGAAGCGTGAGGCAGGTTACGTTTCACAAATTGATCGAGCAGTTCTGGTGATGGAGTATTACGAAAAGCTTCAATTGCATTTTGTAAGGATGAAATTTCTATATAATTAACAAAAGTATGCAGAGCAACTGCACCCAAGCCGGTAACGAAATAATAGACCATGAACCGTTTTGATCCCCAAACACTTTCTAACACACGACCAAACATATACAAAGCAAACATATTAAAAAACAGATGTGTCAACCCACCATGCATGAACATATGAGTGATTATCTGATGCAACATGAATTTCTCAGATTCAGGATAATACATTCCCAAAAGCTCAACCAAATCAATACCTGCATTTTTTAATACAAAGGTTGCAAACAGCAGGAGAACATTTATAATTATCAGGTTCTTTACAACAGGTGGAATAGAACTCATTACAGGTCGGTAATTCATACACAATATTTTTTTATAATGCCTGCATAAAAACTTTCTAATAGTTTTTCCATCATTTTTAATGATTAAGGCAACATGCTCGTTTCAAAAATAAATTCCTAATTTATTGGCACAAACAAATGCCGCGCCATTGTTAAACGCTGCAATATAACGACATAATGTCACTTATTAAAGGATTTTTCAATATCCTCTAAAGGAAGAATAGTCAAAATCTTCTTTCCCTCAGGTGAAAAATTTGGAGTAGAACAGGCAAAGAGGTTGTTGATAAGCAAATCAATTTCCTGTTGTTTTAATTCTATTCCATAACCCACAGACGAGGCTTTTGCAAGCGATAAGGCAACCTGTTCACGCGCTTTAGTACGTGCATCAACAGGTGAATTTTTATATTCTTCCAAAAGCTTCTCTACAATAAGTTGGGGAGAAGTAACATCAAGAACTCCCGGTGTACCATTTATGATAAAAGTGTTCTGCCCAAACTCTCTTATATCAAATCCAAGAGCCAGCAGATCGTCCAGGATTTCGCGTAGTAAAGTGGCATTACCTGCATCAAGATCAATAGTTTCAGGGAACAACTGTTGTTGGCTGCCTACAGAATCAGAATTTAATACCTCCATGAACTTCTCGAACAAGATCCGTTCGTGTGCCCTTTTCTGATCAATAACCATTAAACCTGATTTAACCGGGGTTAGAATATACTTTTGCTTAAGCTGCATAGCTTTGGCTCCTGCATATTCAGTACCAGATGGATTACTACCTGTATTAAATGGAAGCTTCAGATTCTCCCTGTCAGATTCATCTCCGGAAGTTGTATATAAAGACTCCCATCCCTGAACAGACGCCTTTGATCCTCCTGAAAAACTTTTATTCTGTATTTCTGATGATTTCGCCTCTTCGAAAGGATTATAATCTGGATTTACAGGAATCTCCGGAAACGAAACTTCCTGTTTATTTCTTCCTGCAACCGGAATATCAATACTCCCGCTCTGATCAAAATCTATGGATGGAACAACATTGTGCTTACCCAATGAGGTTCTAAGGGCAGCATGTATGATTTGCCATAAAGCAACTTCATTTTCAAATTTTATTTCTGTTTTAGTAGGATGTACATTGATATCAATATCTGCCGGATCAGTTTCCAGGAACAAAAAGTACGAAGGGAAAGAATCTGATGGTAACAATTTCTCATAGGCTTGCAATACAGCTCTGTTGAAGTATGGATGTCGCATGTATCGCTTGTTTATAAAAAAGAATTGCTCAGTCATTGTTTTTCGGGCATATTTAGGCTGCCCTATGTAGCCCGAAATTTTTAACATGGATGTATTTTCCTCTACCGGAATCAGGTTCTGATTTATACCCTTACCAAAAATTCCAACAATTCGTTTGCGCAAATTTCCAGGTTCCAATTCATACATCAGGGTGTTGTTGTTATAAACTGAAAACCGTATTTCAGGATTTGGCAGTGCCACCCTCTGTATTTCATTAATAATATGCTTTAATTCAGTTGAATTACCCTTCAAAAACTTCCTTCTGGCAGGAACATTATAAAACAGATTTTTTACTGTAATGGTAGTTCCATCAGCACAAGCCACGGGCTCTTGCGCCAATACTTCCGATCCTGAAATAAGCAGATATGTACCTACCTCATCTTCCAATCTCTTTGTACGAAGCTCTACTTCTGCAATAGCGGCAATAGAAGCCAAGGCTTCACCACGAAACCCCATGGTTCGAATGCAAAACAAATCGTTAGCTGCCTTGATTTTAGAAGTGGCATGTCTTTCAAATGACATTCGGGCATCGGTAGGTGACATACCACATCCATTATCACTAATTTTTATTGCCGTTTTACCGGCATCCTTTATATGAATCAATATCTCAGTAGCTCCGGCATCCAGCGCATTCTCTACCAGCTCCTTGACTACTGAAGCCGGACGCTGAATAACTTCACCGGCAGCAATCTGATTCGCTACCGCATCGGGTAATAATTGAATAATATCACTCACCTAAAATAAAAAATCGGAATAAAAAAACAAATAAAAAATAAGGGCAAGAATCATTATTAAAATGATAAGTCTTCTGTTAGAAGCACGCCGTGCATCCTCCGATGACTTAGTAAAACCTTCCTGCGCCCGCCTGAACTGACCTTTGATATTTGGGCGGTAAGGCCTGCCATCGTCAACTTTCTCATCAAAAATACCCAGCTCCTCTTTTATCCTTCGTTCCCTCTCCTCTCGTTCTTCCTTATCCGGATCATAAAACCTCGGGGTGATATTGAATTTCTTTGCGCCTGGCGTATGAAAAAACCGTCCAATCATTTTGTTCTCTTATTTTTTACAAAGATACATATTCTTAACAAAATGCATTCCATTACCCATTTCATCCTCTACCCATCTCTTCTTCTAATATTGAAAGCAACTCATCATCATTCAACACTACAGGATTTCCCTTGATGCTACTGGTTATCTTAGCCTTTTTTACCAGTTCCGGAAAATAATCCCTTGTCAAGCCATATGAAGAAAGTAATGGTATTTGCATTTTTTTAAGGATATGTTCCACCCATTCTATCCCATCTTGGGCAGAGGCATCAGCTTTTCCGGTTAATAGCCTGCCTATATCATTATACTTTTCTAAATATACATGCAAGTTTTGCTCCTTTACTGTTTTGAGGTTCACTTTCATAACCGGAGGTAACAAAGCAGCACAAACCATTCCATGTGGCACAGGCAACATACCACCCATTGGGCCTGCACATCCATGTACTGCACCTAACTTCACATTAGCCAATGCCATTCCGCCAAGCATACCTGCAAAAGCCATATTTTCCCTTGCCCGTATGTTACTTCCCTCCTCATGAGCCAGTTCAATAGATTCTGCAATTCTTTTCATTCCCTCCCTGCAATACATGTCAATCAACGGATTCGACTGATTTGAAACATAGGTCTCCAACAGGTGAGAGAGCGCATCCATTCCGGTAATAGCTGTCACTTCCGGTGGCATTGATAATGTCAGTTCCGGATCAACAACTGCAGCAAACGGAAACATTCGATCGCTGCGTAAACTTACCTTCACTTTATGATCTGGAGAAAAAATTACAGCATTTTTAGTGACCTCCGCTCCTGTTCCCGCAGTAGTTGGCACTGCTATAAATAGAAGAGGAGCATGTTCAAGCTTACGGCCCTCTCCTATCACCTCAAGATAATCTAAAAGTGTTCCACTATTCGGCGCAATTGCTGCAATAGCCTTTGCTGCATCAATAACACTACCTCCACCCAATCCAATCACAACCGCACAATTAATATCACGTGCCAGGCGGGCACCATCCGACACCATTTGCACTGTTGGTTCTTTATCTACAGTATAATTATCGACCTTATACCCCTCTTTTTGAAGCAACTCAACTACCGGTTGATACCTCTGAATATTCTTGCCTGTAACAGCCAATATGTTTCCTTTGATCCCTTGTAGCAAAAGGGGAAGTTTTTTAGAGCTGCCACTGCCAAAAATAATTTTTGTTGCCGTAGCAAATTCAAACTTTATTCCCATCCTTCTTCGTTTGGATAAACATTTGTGTATTTAAGGCTCCTTCTCGGCTCTGCCATCATTTCTTCAACTGTATCACGCCATTTTTTATAATGTTTGGTCTCTTTATGCAAGACTGCATCTTCCGGTTGACGATATACTTCAATAAGTACAAACCGATGGGGATCATCCTGTTGCTGTACCACATCAAACCTTGCAACACCAGTCTCCTTTACGCTGTTACGAGCATTCTCAATCGTAGCATCCCTAAATGCGTCAACATCTTGCTCCTTAACATGAACAAACACATGAACGATGTACATATTCTTTTTTTTATTTTTCAATATACAAAAAATATAAATTGTAAAGATCAAATAAAATCTATCCGGAATCAATAAATCCAGCCTTATATTACTAATCCCATAAATTAGCCTCCAATCTCCTATTGCTTTTTATTAAAGAACATTTTAACTTACCTTGGTAATTTTATTACATCATTATTAATCAATTCTAATCTTAAAATTTTAAACAGTAAATCACTTAACCTATGGAACAATTATTAAAATTGGCATTTAGCGAACTTGGTAATGAAGAGATTACGGGAGAAGATCACAATCCTGAAATTCTAAAATATTCAAAAGAATCCGGAATTAAAGGAGTTACCACCGATGAAATTCCATGGTGCAGTTGTTTTGTCAATTGGGTAGCCTGGAAATG
>DASRQG010000066.1:0-11037 GCA_035645995.1 Mariniphaga sp.
AGAGCATCTTATGTTTTCAAAAAAAGACGACAATCGAATATGTGGATAATTGGTTAATTCTACAGGGAAAATTCTCAACAGGTACCAAAGAAGTAATTATTTGTGAAATGCTTGAGAAACTATTGAAGTTAAATTGAATTCGTGTCTGGAAATATAATTATTGTGATGAAACAACAAGTTTCTGAACTAGGGTTTTATTGTCGGTTGTTTGAATTCGTACAAAATAAATTCCGTTAGGTAGGTTATCTAATGATAAAACATACTTTGATAAGCCATAATCTAAACGATGCAGCACAACTTCTTTACCTGTAATGTTAATGAGGCGTATTTCTGAAATTTCACCTGAATTCATCTCAAGAGTTACCTGTCCGGTTTCCGTTGGATTAGGATATATTAAAAGTTCCTTTTGCTTCATTTCTTTTTGTTGCTGGCTGTTTTGAAAAGTATACAGATCGCCAGGCGGTGCAAATGAGGCAAAAATGATTAATAAAAAAAAAGATGTAAGTAAAAGTTTATTCATAATTTTAAAATACAAAGTTATAAAAATAACAGCAAATAATATGCCTTTTATTTAATAAGTAACTCAGCTTCTTTTAGATCAGCAGGTGAGTCAATACCAATACTTTGAAAATTTGTTTCTGCCGTTTTAATCCGGAAGTTGTTTTCAATCCAACGAAGTTGCTCAAGGGATTCAGTTTCCTCAAGTTTGCCTGGTTTCAATTGGGTAATTTCCTTAAGTACATTGTAGGTGTATGCATACATACCAACATGTCCCCAATATTCATGATAGTTGATCCATTCCGCTTCAGGCTTTCCGCGCATATAAGGTATTGGAGACCGACTAAAATATAAAGCAAAGTTTTTGTTATCGATTACCACCTTGGGACGGTTTGGATTTAGTAGTTCATCAGTTTTGGTGATTTTTCGAATCAATGTTACTATAGAAACATTACCATCGAAGCAAGACTTTAATGCTTCAAGCTGGGAGGGTTGAACAAAAGGTTCATCACCCTGAATATTGATGACAACATCGAAATCTATGTTTTTCTTGAGAATATCAGCTGCCTCTGCACACCTGTCGGTGCCACTTTTGTGGTCGGGGCTTGTAAAGATGGCTTTTCCACCAAAAGATTCAACCTTGTCAAATATACGCTGATCATCTGTAGCTACCCACACATCGTCAATTGCACTGGCTGCATTTTCACAGACCCATTGAATTACAGGTTTGCCTCCCAGTTTTGCAAGAGGTTTTCCCGGAAACCTTGTTGATTGATAACGGGCCGGAATAATAACTATAAACTTCATTAAATATGTAATGTTAATTCGGGCCATAAATATAGCCATTAAAAATACGAATGTACTTTGTCGGTTAAATTTTACGCAGCAATTAAATAAAAAAGGTTAAACGAAAAGACGGATAATGGTTTGCAGGTGAAAAGTTGTAAATTTGAAGCCGGGTAACAGTTAAAAAAAGATTTTTTACATACCGGGAGCTGCTTATAATCCGGAAGTGAAAGAATATTAAATATGGATGTTCAGGAAATAAAACAACGTTTCGAAATAATAGGTAACTCGTCTGGTCTTCACAGGGCGATAGAAGTTGCGGTGCAGGTAGCACCTACAGATTTGTCAGTATTGATTACAGGAGAGAGTGGTACGGGGAAGGAAGTTTTTCCTCAGATAATACATCAGTTTTCTACCCGGAAACATGGTAAGTATGTAGCTGTAAACTGTGGTGCAATACCTGAAGGTACTATCGATTCAGAATTATTTGGACATGAAAAAGGATCCTTCACAGGAGCTTTGTCTGATCGCAAAGGGTATTTTCAGGAAGCCGATGAAGGTACCATCTTTTTAGATGAGATAGGAGAGTTGCCACTGGCAACCCAGGTTCGTTTATTGCGTGTATTGGAAACCGGTGAGTTTATCAGAGTAGGTTCTTCAAAAGTTTTAAAATCCAATGTAAGGGTTATTGCAGCAACTAATGTTGATTTACCTAAGGCAATTGAGGAAGGAAAATTCAGGGAAGATTTATACTACCGGTTAAATACAGTTCCGATATTTATTCTGCCTCTGCGTCAGCGTCCTGAAGATATTCATCTTCTATTCAGGAAATTTGCTCGTGATTTCGCAGAAAAATATCAGATGCCATCGCTCAAGCTTTCTGAAGATGCACGTATTTTACTTGAGAATTACAGATGGCCGGGGAATGTCAGACAATTAAAAAATATTACCGAGCAGATTTCTATAATTGAACAAAACAGGGAGATTACTGCCGAAATTCTACAGCATTATCTGCCATCAATTTCTTCTAAAAATTTGCCTGCCCTGTTTAATCAGCCGGAGGAAAGGAGTTTCTCAAATGAAAGGGAGATTTTATATAAGATTTTGTTTGACATGAAGCGGGATGTAAATGACTTGAAAAAGCTCGTACATCACCTGATTGAGAACCGGGAGGATCCGCTTACAGGTGATCAGACTGAAATAATTGAAAATTTATTTAATGATTCAGGGGTTAATCTGGTTAGTCCGGATAAAATCCATAATCCGGTACATATAAAAGATTTCGACAGAAAAATTATTCAGGATACCGAGGAGGTTGTAGAGGAATCATTATCGCTTGAAGATAAGGAAATAGAACTAATATCAAAAGCCCTTGAAAAGCATAAAGGAAAGAGAAAAAATGCAGCCAATGAATTGGGAATTTCTGAAAGAACATTGTACCGGAAAATTAAAGAACACAATATTAAGGGGTGATTTATGTGTAGAAGAATTTTGTATTTAGTAGTAACATTTATTTTATTAACAGGCTTATTCAATTCCTGTAAAATTGGGTATTCATTTACAGGAGCGAATATATCACCGGCTGTAAAAACTTTTTCCGTTTATTATTTTCCAAATCGGGCACGTTTGGTGAACCCTACTCTTAGTCAGTCGTTCACCGAAGCGATGAGGGAGAAATTGCAAAGACAAACTTCATTAAATGAGCTTGCTGAAGATGGCGATTTAATTTTTGAAGGTCAGATAACAGGTTATGAAGTGAGGCCAATGTCCATTCAAAAAGAGGATATGGCCGCATTAAATAGACTTACAATTTCTGTCAGGGTTAAATATACGAACAACATTGATCCCGATCAAAGCATTGACAGAACATTTTCAGCTTATGAGGATTTTGATAGTGCAAGCACATTAACTGATGTAGAAGATGGACTAGTACCGGAAATAATTACCAAACTTACTGAAGATATTTTTAATGCTACATTGGCCAATTGGTAAAAATGGATAAGAAAAAATTTTATCAACTTATTGAAAATCCGAGCCTTTTAAATAAGGAAACACTAGTTGAATTAAAAGCGCTGGCAGAAAGATTTCCTTACTTTCATGCTGCTCAGATTCTTTACCTGAAGAATCTTAAGGAGACAAATGATCCTAAATTTGATGAGGTGTTGAAAAAGACAGCTCCACTGTTGCCCGACAGGAAGCAGTTGTATTATTTTTTACATTCCAGGCAACAGCAGGTTGTTGCTCCTGTTAATGACCAACAAGCTATTACCGCAGAATCAGAATATAAATTTGACGAAACAGAACCAACTGGAACAGGAAACAGTTTGATTGATCAATTTCTTGCAGCTTCACCCGGAAGAAAAAGGTTTGAAAAGAAATCGGATGAAACAGGTACACCCGGAAAGGTAAATGAGTTAATTGAGAAATCCGTTTCTGAACAGGAAGAATTTGTGACAGAGACTTTAGCCAATATATATTTGCAACAAAAAAAATATGATAAGGCACTTGAAGCTTTTGAAAAATTGCGTTTGAAATATCCGGAAAAAAATAGTTACTTTGCAAGCCAAATTGAAAAGATCATAAAACTAAAAAATATTTAATTGATTTGAGATGTATACATTAATCACGGTTTTAATATTTATTGTTTGCATATTGCTGATACTGATTGTATTGGTGCAAAATTCAAAAGGTGGAGGTTTGGCAAGTAATTTTCAATCGTCCAACCAGATTATGGGAGTGAGGAAAACGACTGATTTTCTTGAAAAAGCAACCTGGGTATTGGCAGGTGCATTATTATTTTTGTCTATTATGGGTTCAGCATTCATTCCACGTGAAGATTTGATGCAGGAAAGATCAAGGGTGCAGGATCAGCTTGAGAATGCAATTGATCCTACACAGGTTCCGAACTTCCCGACAACAGTGCCTGAGGCAGATGAGACGGAAGCTGCTCCGGCAGAAAGTGATACAAATCAATAGTTTAATGCTTGCCTCACAAAAAAGCCACTTGTTTCTTGCAAGTGGCTTTTTTGATACAATGAATTATTCTATTGCAACGGCATTTTAGTTTTCCTGTACATTATATAGGTTCATTTATTATTTTCATCAATTTATCAAGATCGACATCCGGTTCTGTGATTTGGAATTGTGCCTTTCTGTAGAACTTTTCACGTTGACTTAAGGTAGTAGCAATGTATTGTACCAGTTCTTCTTTTGATTTACCTTTAATTAATGGACGTTCGTTTTTGGATTCTATGAGCCGTTCTGCCAGAATCTCCGGATCGATATTAAGATAGATAGTTTTGCCCGTACGGTTCATAAGGTCCATGTTGTCGTAGAAACAGGGTGCACCTCCTCCGGTAGCAATAATAACATTAGTAAATTCTGACAGCTCTTCAAGTGCTTTCCGCTCTTTATGACGAAAAGCTTCTTCTCCTTCTTCTGCAAAAATCTGAGGAACCGTTTTGCAATTGCGGCTTTCAATATAATGATCCATATCAATAAACTGAAGCCCTGCATAACAAGCAAGCTTCCTTCCTAATGTTGATTTTCCACAACCCATATAACCAATTATATATATCCTCATATAAAATATGGTTTTAATATCGATCAGTTTTTATTAAATAGCAATCAGATTTTTAAAATAGTGACATCTGATTAGGATCATCCTCTTTATCCGGTCTGTTTACTTCAAAAGGTATATCATTAAAATCATCCGGTATTTTCAGACCATTATTTGAATCAGATTCTTCATCTTCTTCCTCGTCCTTTAGTAATGGCTCAATTTCAACAACATGTTGAATAGTATAGGTAGACAATCTTTTACCCTTGGCTTTCCATGATTTTATTGCTATAAATTCTGCAACATTAATTATTTCTTTTTCTCGCTCGACGTGCTTTCCTCCAAATTCAAGTTCAAGCCGTGGGTGCTGAACATTAGTTAAAGTAATTAAACGATTGTCAGGATTTTCGCCAATAAAGCGAATTCTTTTACTATCTACTTCTTCTATCTCAAATCTCTTTAAATAGTAATAATCTTGCTCAGCGTCAAAATATACAGCAGAGAATACCTTATTTGGTTTATACTTTTCAATTGAGAGAATTTCAGGGTCAAAATGGTTGCTTAAGTCGAAAGAATATAATTCATATTCGCCTGTTTTGTAAATAACCAGAATTTTATCATCACCTGAGAATTCTCCAAGGAATTTTCCTCTTTTATCTGCATTAAGTCTTATTACATCTTCATCGAACCATATTTTGCGTCCACCAAGCGTTGATATCCCCTTCTCTTTCATAGAGATTTTATGTACATCGTGTTTGGTTAAGATATTACCTATTGCTTGCCGACCTTTGATAGCAAGTTCTCCCATATCTGTTTCAAAGGAAATCTTTTTAATACGTGGCTTTGGTTTTAGCAGCACTTTCAGCACTTCGGCCTCACCATTAGGGTTTGCAGAAAAATAAATGATTTTCGATCCTGCAGTACTTTGAGTTATATCATATTCCTTATCGCGAGTAACACCGGTTACAGCAACTCGCTTCATGTAGGAATATCCTGTTTTACCATCGCGGTAAATCACATTGTAGATGGTTCGTTTATCATCTTTCCTAAATACGTCGAGATACAATGGATTTTTGCCGATGAATGCTTTTTCTGAAACTTTTGTTACGAAATAGGTTCCATCACGACGAAACACAATTATATCATCAATGTCGGAACAGTCGCATACATATTCAGCTTTCTTAAGGCCGAACCCCATAAAACCTTCCTTGCGGTCGACATATAATTTTTCATTTTTTACAACTACTTTAGTTGCAACAATATTTTCAAAACTTCGAAGTTCAGTTTTTCGCGAGCGACCTTTTCCATATTTTTCACCAAGATGAATGAACCATTGAATAGTAAATTCAACGATGTTTTCAATTTTTTTCTGTACTTCTTCTATTTCAGTTTCGATTGCAAGGATATTTTCTGTGGCCTTATCTGTATTAAATTTAAGAATCCGGGCCATTCTTATTTCCATCAACCGAAGGAGATCATCGCGAATTATTTCTCTTTTGAATTTAGATTTCCAGGGTTCAAGGCGTAAATCGATATGATTTATTGCTTCATCTATCGATGCTGATTCTTCGAATTCCTTATCTTTATATATCCTTTCGTCTATAAATATTTGTTCGAGTGAGGCAAAATGCCATGCTTCTTCAAGTTCCCCTTTTTTAATCTCGAGCTCAAGCTTTAACAGTTGGAGGGTGCTGTCGGTTGAACGTTTCAGAATTTCGGTCACCCCGATAAAATGCGGCTTGTCACCGATAATAATACAGGAGTTTGGAGATAATGATACTTCACAATCAGTGAATGCATATAAAGCGTCAATTGTTTTATCAGAAGAAACACCCGGAGCAAGATGAACTAATATTTCTACATCAGCAGCCGTATTATCATCAATCTTTTTGACTTTTATTTTGCCTTTTTCATTGGCTTTAATAATAGATTCAATGAGTGATGTGGTAGTTTTTCCAAAAGGTATTTCAGTTATAGCCAAGGTTTTATTATCCCTTTTTTCAATTTTTGCTCTGATTTTAACAGAGCCGCCACGTAACCCATCGTTATACCTGCTGCAATCACTCATGCCACCTGTTGGAAAGTCGGGGAAAAGTTCAAATTCCTCTTCTTTCAGATAGGCTATAGATGCTTCGATCAGTTCATTAAAATTGTGAGGAAAAATTTTCGAAGCCAATCCGACGGCAATTCCGTCAACACCTTGTGCTAAAAGAAGCGGGAATTTAGCAGGTAAAGTAACTGGTTCTTTTTTGCGTCCGTCGTACGACAACTTCCATTCAGTAGTTTTGTGGTTAAATAATACTTCAAGTGCAAATTTTGATAAACGAGCCTCAATGTATCGTGGAGCAGCTGCACCATCGCCAGTAAGGATATTCCCCCAGTTACCCTGTGTGTCTATTAATAAGTCTTTTTGTCCTAACTGAACAGTAGCATCACCGATTGATGCGTCGCCATGTGGATGGTACTGCATAGTCTGACCAATAATATTGGCCACCTTATTATACCGGCCATCGTCCATTTCGCGCATGGCATGCATGATTCTTCGTTGAACCGGTTTCAACCCGTCATTTACATATGGAACAGCCCTTTCTAAAATTACATAAGAAGCATAATCGAGAAACCAGTTACGGTACATTCCCGGTAAATAAGTAATTTCTTCTTTTAATCCTTCTGTTTCTTTTTCAGGCTGTTCAGCACCCTGCTCGTTGTTTAATAATTCTTCTGACATTTTTAAGTTTTACGCTTCTTTCGGCTAATTTATGATCTTTCAATATATGTTAAGGTAAAGCGCAGTTAGGCTACTTCATCTTTTTCAACATATAAATTATCAATTATAAAATCTTGCCGTTCGGGGGTATTTTTTCCCATGTAAAATTCCAGCATTTGGCTCACTGATTCATGTTTTTTCATGATAACCGGGTCAAGCCTCATGTTTCCGGTAATAAAGTTTTTGAATTCGTCGGGAGATATTTCACCCAGTCCTTTAAATCGGGTGATTTCGGGTTTTCCTTTAAGATTATTAATTGCTTCCAGACGTTCTTCATCAGTATAGCAATAGAATGTTTTTTGTTTGTTACGAACTCTGAAGAGTGGAGTTTGAAGGATATATAAATGCCCTTTACGTATTAGGTCGGGAAAGAACTGAAGGAAAAACGTAATTAGCAGCAATCGTATATGCATCCCATCCACATCGGCATCAGTAGCAATAATTACTTTATTGTATCGAAGATCATCCATTCCGTCTTCAATATTAAGAGCGGCCTGTAATAAATTGAACTCCTCATTCTCATATACTACTTTTTTAGTGAGGCCGAATGTATTCAAAGGTTTTCCGCGAAGGCTGAAAACTGCTTGTGTATTTACATCTCTTGACTTTGTAATGGAACCACTTGCTGAATCACCTTCAGTAATAAATATGCTGGACTCTTCAGCTCTTTCATGATTACTGTTGAAATGAATACGGCAGTCGCGAAGTTTTTTATTATGCAGGTTTACTTTTTTTGCCCGTTGTTTGGCAAGTTTTTTAATGCCTGATATGGCTTTTCGCTCCCGTTCTGATTCCGTTATTCTTCTTAAGAGATTTTCTGCAGTTTCATGATTTTTATGAAGGTAATTATCAAGTTCTGTTTGCAAAAAATTTCCTACATGGGCTCTTACAGTTGGGCCATTAGGGGCAATATCCCTGGAGCCAAGTTTTGTTTTGGTTTGGGATTCAAAAACAGGCTCTTCAACTTTTATGCTTATAGCAGCTACTATAGAAGCTCTGATATCTGAAGGGTCAAAATCTTTCCGGTAATAATCCCGGATTGTCTTTACATACACTTCCCTGAATGCCTGCAGATGAGTTCCTCCCTGGGTAGTGTGCTGACCATTCACAAATGAATAATAATCTTCACCATACCTGTTGCCATGAGTTATTGCTATTTCAATATCCTCACCTTTAAGATGGATAATCGGATAAATAGGGTCATCGTCTATATTTTCCTCCAGAAGGTCGCGCAAGCCGTTCCTGGAGTGGAACTTTTGTCCGTTGAATTCTATTGTAAGCCCGGCATTTAAAAAAGTATAGTTTTTAATCATATTCACTACATAATCATTTATGTAGTGGTAGCTTTTGAATATTTCCGGATCGGGTTGAAATACTACAAGCGTTCCGTTTGATTCTTCCAGGCCTTTCAAATCTCTTTCCTCAGCTATATTTCCTTGCTGAAATTCAACTTCTTTGGCAACACCTTCTCTTACAGAACGGACTATAAATTTTGAGGACAGAGCATTTACTGCTTTAATACCTACTCCGTTAAGTCCTACAGATTTTTTAAAAACTTTAGAATCGTATTTTGCTCCTGTGTTCATTTTGCTGGTTACATCAACCAGCTTGCCTAATGGGATGCCTCGTCCATAATCGCGTACAGTAACGATATCGTCAGCAATGTTTATTGAGATTTTTCTTCCATTGCCCATCATGAACTCATCAATAGAGTTATCCATCACTTCCTTTAGAAGCACATAGATTCCATCGTCGGCAGTTGAACCATCTCCAAGCTTACCAATATACATACCCGGGCGTTTCCTTATATGTTCCTGCCAATCGAGCGTCCGTATGGAACCTTCATCGTAATTAGGAGTCATAATCTTCTTGAATTTTGCCACAAATATAACCAAAACGACGATGTTTTGTGAACTTGTCGGTTAAACATTAACGAACAACTTAAAGTTGAAAAAGGTGAACAGTCTAATTTTTAAAGGATAAAAATAAAAATAAAAAAAGGCAGTCAGTTCTTATAAAGTAACTGCTGCCTTCAAAGATATTATTTTACTATTTTAAACGACCTGTTCTATATTCCAGGTGAATGCTTTAACACCAACCTCTTTGTTTATTTCATCCAGTTTTTGTACTGCTTTTAGCAATCGATCCACTAATTCTTCGGGGACAATTGTTATAACGGCTGAATTCATTTCCGGCCAGGTGTGGGTTCCCATGCGTGGTTCTCCAGTTTCACTTCCCCTGCCTTTAACCTCATTGAACCAGGTAAACCCTCTGATTTCAAGCTTGTCGAGCATGTATTCTACACGTTCGGTATTAGCTTGATTGAAAATTATCATTACTGCTTTCATCATTTTAAATACCCTCCATAAATCGGAATTGTTTCACAACATTTTTCTTTTTGTTTCGCTCACCGCGTCGTGCTAGCACTCCATACATGACTGGAACAATCACCATTGTTACCAAGGTAGAAAACACCAATCCGCCAATTACGGTAATACCCATTGGTCGCCATAATTCTGCCCCTTCACCAGTGCTTAACGCAAGTGGCAACATACCTAAGATGGTGGTGGCTGCAGTCATTAGAACCGGGCGTAAACGTGATTTCCCCGAAAGGGCAATAGCTTCATATAAATCATAACCTCTGTCACGCATCAGGTTCGTAAAGTCGATCAGTACTATACCATTTTTAACTACAATACCAATTAATAATACTGCACCCAATGCCGCTACCAGGCTTAAAGTTGTTCCCGTTATAAATAAACCTACAATAACACCTGTAAAGGCAAATGGAATGGAGAACATTATCACGAATGGCATCACGAACGATTCAAATTGAGAGGCCATAACAATAAATACAAGGATCAAGCTGATGAGCATGAGCAATCCTAAGTCTGCAAAGGCTTCCTGCTGATCTTCATAAGCTCCACCTACATTGATTAACACCTCTTGCGGAACCTCAAGTCCTTCCAGTTCTGAATTAATTCTTCCTGCAAGTTCACCCAATGCAATTCTGTCCGGTTTAGCAGAAATGGTTACAATACGTTCACGACGTTTATGATCGATATTAGGTGGGGACCAATATTCTTTGACCTCACCCAGTTCTTTCATTTTAATTCTGCTGCCCGTGGGTGTAACAACTGTTAATTCTTCCAAGTCAGTTAATGAGCTTCTGAATTCTTCTTTTAGACGAACTCTGATATCATATTCCTCACCTTCTTCCTTATATTGAGAAGCAATCATGCCACTAACTCTGTTACGAATTATTGTCGATACCTGCGCAGTTGTTAGACCATGTATAGCAAGTTTGTCACGATCCAGAACGAATTGAAGTTCCGGTTTGTCATTTTTCCGGCTTACCTGAATATCAATAGCCCCAGGTACATTTTCAAGTCTTTGACGTACTTCATCTGCCAAAGAATTTGTAACA
>DASRQG010000067.1:0-3041 GCA_035645995.1 Mariniphaga sp.
TAAGTTTTTTCATAATCCTTTAATTTTTTAGATTTTTACCGGCAATTAATTTTTAGACGAATAAAAGTATTAAAATTTTTATTATCTATACTTAACATTATATTCCTTAACAAAAATATACAATTTTTTAATTATATAAAATATTTATAGTCTTGTTTGCCATAATTGATATAGAAACAACAGGTAGCAG
This sequence comes from Mariniphaga sp., assembly GCA_035645995.1. Classification (GTDB taxonomy): domain Bacteria; phylum Bacteroidota; class Bacteroidia; order Bacteroidales; family Prolixibacteraceae; genus Mariniphaga. The sequence goes on from DASRQG010000067.1 coordinate 191, forward strand.
ACACAAATTTGGTCAAATTACCGAAATTGCAGTCTTTCAACACAACGGAATTGAAATTACAGGTTCATACTCTACTTTAATAAAACCTGAAATGGACATCCCTTTATTTATAACCCGGCTAACAGGTATCACAAATGAAATGGTTAGAGATGCTCCCCGTTTTTATGAAGTTGCCAAAACAATAGTTGAATTAACCGCCGGGCGAACCTTTGTAGCTCATAATGTCCGTTTTGATTATAATTTTCTACAAGAAGAATTCAAAAGACTTGGTTACGACTATTACAGAAAAACTCTTTGTACTGTACAATTATCAAGAAAGCTACTTCCCGGATATAAATCATATTCCCTCGGAAAGTTATGTTCATCACTCGGAATAGAAATAAATGGCAGGCATCGTGCTGAAGGTGATGCCTATGCCACGGTTCAACTTTTCAATCTTCTGCTAAAAGAAAATGACAAACGAAATAATCATATGGTAACTAATAACCTTAGATTATTCTGATGCCTCATCTTCTTTACTTTCCTCCTGAGAATCAGACTCTTCTTCCTCAGTAAAATCCAACATCGATTTTTCCTGAAGTAGATTATACCACAATAACACTTTCTTTATATCAGACATATACACCCTGTCTTTGTCGTATTCAGGAAGAACTTCTCCGAAATATTTCTTCAATTCAGGAGTCGTTGATTTATGACTTAGGGCTTCACTGCCATTCTCTTTTTCATAGATTGCTTTGAATACATCCTTAAGCGGGACATCAGCCGATTCTGTATATATAGCGATATCTTCCAAAGCTGATATTTTTGATGAAGCATATACCGGCATACGTTTACCTGTGTCGAGTGATTCAACGATTATACTGTTTTTTGAATCAGCAACATGTTTAAATAATCCCTGATGTCCTGATACTGCTAATATTCCTTTCAACATATTCATAATTTTCACGCGAAGATACAATTTTTGTAAAATTCACCTACCTGTAGATTAAAAGTTCCTACAAAAATAATTCAAACCTATTTAATAAAAATATTATTCCGCTTTAATAATAGCAAAAGATGCTCCTGCTTTTATCCATCTTCCCGGCTGAACAATATTACCAACATCATAATATTGTTTGTTACCTATATTATTGATCGAAAAAAACAAGTTCAAGCGCGATAATTGCCATGAAGCTTTCATATCTAATACCCCAAAAGGCTCAAAATCCTTTTCCCCTGAAAATCCCTCTCCATTATAAAATGTAAAAGTTCCTTCTCTGTCCTGAAATACCGCTCTAACATCCAATGCTAAGTTATGGGGAAGTTGAAAAGTAAAAGAACCAGAAAGTTTATGTCTTAGATTATCTAATACATAATAAGATATATAGGGGCTATCCCCTTTATTTTGGTGGTTAAATAAATAACCTGCTTCAATTTTTTCAGGCACCCAAAAATTCATTTCATTGCCAGGCAAATAAACAATTTGAAAGTCGATTCCTGCACTTCGGATTTCGGTATGATTCATTGACTGCCATACCTCATCTTCCGCTGTTAATTTAATCCAGTCGATCAGGTTCTTACCTAGCCGGTGGTAGGCAACCAAATGGCCTTTTACATGTGCTGTATTCAATTTAAAACCTCCTTCAAAAGCCGATGATCGTTCAGGCTTCAAATCCGGATTACCTGTGTTTGTAGGACCCGAATAATACAAATCAGTAAATGTGGGCATTCTTAAAGATGTATTCCAGGAGCCAATTATTTTAAAATTATTTTGGAATTGATAGCTGAAATCTATGCCGGGAAAAAAATTTACACCCTGTTGGCTATTGGAGATTACGTTTGCCATTAAACCTGCATTCATTGTAAGATTTTCTAAAAAAAATGCATGTTCAGCGTAAACTGATCCAATCAGCCGATTTTTCGAATGGGTATAAGCTGCATTTTCACCTTTTATTTCTATTTCCTCTATTAATGGTTCACCTAATACATTACTTAAAATCGATTCAGACCTTAAGCCTGTCCCAAAAGAAGTTTTACCTCCGGTCCATACGAACCATGTATTTATATCAGTTCCCCATACGTCTGTAAGATGATAATTGTGGTTTGTATACCACTCCGGAGATTCATTGCGAAATAACATAAACACGTCGGAATGTCGACGCCAATAAACAGAAGGAGTGAAATTTACCTTAGAAACAGACACATACCTAGCAGAACCCAATATCGTCTGTGTCTTTTCAAATTGATTTGGATAAACAGGGGTATAGAAACTATTTGCCCCAAACCTCTTGTCTGAAAGTCCGCCTTGCAAAACCAGTTTTCCGGCTCCTGTTTTGAGTTCGCCTGTATAAAATAAGTTGGATGATTTGAAATCGGTGTTTGTGATATAGCCATCTGACTGTTTATGGTTTGCAGATAATGTATGGCCAAATTTTCCGGTAAAAAAAGATCCTGAAAAATCAGAATTGAAATATCCGAAACTACCGGTAATTAATTGAGCAAATGCTGATTTAGATTGTGGGCTGCGTGTAATAATATTTATAGCACCTGAAAATGAGTTTGGGCCATACACCCTTGCAGCTGGTCCTTTTAAAACTTCTATTCGTTCAATTTGTGAGAGGCTAACCGGAAGGTTTAAATTATGATGCCCTGTTTGAGGGTCGGTAATATTGATACCATTAAGGAGAATTAAGATCTGATCAAAAGTTCCACCCCGGATGCTGATATCAGCCTGTACCCCTTCAGCACCCCGCTGCCTTATATCTATACCGGCAACATATTCCAAAAGATCCTGGATACTTTCAGCCGGCATTCGTTCAATTTCTTGTGCCTCAATAACTGTGAGCACACGAGCCAGCTGTGAATACACCAT
>DASRQG010000068.1:0-2238 GCA_035645995.1 Mariniphaga sp.
AATGTTCACGTATACAGAAATGATCTTAATGGTGGTACCGGAACTTTCAAAGACACTGCAGCATCTCTTGCTGCAAGTTTGTTCAAAGAAATCGGAATAGATCAATACTGCATCGCCTCCACAGGCAACTCTGCTACATCCTACGCCAAGTATCTCTCTAAAGCAGGTGTTAACTGTTCAGTTTTCATGCCTAAGGACACAATCAAAACCTCCGAAGCCACAATCAGCTCATACGGACAGCAAGTCTTTCGTGTATCTGGAGACTATGCGAAAGCAAAAGAAATTGCCGCAGGATATGCAAAAATCCACAATATTCCGATGTCCACCGGAAACATAGACCCAATCAGAGTTGAAGCAAAAAAAACAATGGTATTTGAGTGGCTTCGTCAAATGGATAAATTTCCAGATGTATACATACAAGCAGTGAGCGGTGGAACTGGTCCTATTGCTATAGAAAAAGGAATAAGAGAATTAAAAGGGATCTATCCAGAACTCAAAACTCCTCGCTTTATGCTCATACAAACTGATGGATGTGATCCAATGGTTCAGGCTTGGGAAAAAGCTGAAGCAGGAGGATTTCCCGAAGGATTCGAAAACGACTATCCTGTAATTGACAATCCCAGAACTAATGTTCCTACATTAGCTACAGGAAACCCCGCAACTTACCCTATTATAGCTAAACTGGTAAAAAAAACGGGAGGCAGTTTTATACGAATGCGAGAGAAAAAACTTCTACCTGTTGGCAAACTCGTTGCTTATGAGCAGAAAGTAATTCCAGGACCTGCTTCAGCCGTTTGCATTGCAGGATTCTTTATCGCACTAAAAAAGAACAAAATTAAAAATGGTGAAACAGTACTTATCAATATTGGTGAAGGACCAAATCGCGCGCCACATTTTCTGGAGCAGATGATAACCTCATCTCAATCAGTAAGTAATGTTGAACAATGTGCCCCTCACTACATTGATGACATACGACAAGAACTATGGAACGATGTTTTAAATGATTAATAATATATTATCATTTAACTCAAACACTTATTTTAAATAGAAGAATAAAATCCATTGTTCAAAGCAAATATAATTTTATGCAGAACAATAAAACTATATGGATAACAGGAGCTTCGTCGGGAATTGGCGAAGCTTCGGCTTATCTGTTTGCTAAAGAAAAGGCAAACCTAATTCTTACGGCAACAAATTTTGAGAAACTACAGAATGTACAGGAAAGATGCATCAATCTGGGCGCCCAATGCAAAATCCTACAATATGATCTTTCTAATTTGGAAAACATCGGCAATTTAACCAATGAAGCTATTGCGGCATTCGGTAAAATTGACACAGCTTTTCTGAATGCCGGTATCAGTCAACGATCCAAAACCCTCGACACCTCATTCAAGGTTGACGAGAAAATTATGGCAGTCAATTTCTTTGCTCCTGTAAAAATTACCAAGCATTTACTACCTTCAATGATAGAAAACGGGGGAGGAACAATTGCTGTAACCAGCAGTATCTCGGGTAAGTTTGGTTTTCCTCTACGCTCTGCCTATGCATCGTCAAAATTTGCAGTATATGGATTCTTCGAAACAGTTCATGCAGAATATTATAATGAAAACATAAGAGTGGTAATGGTATGTCCAGGACGTATTAAAACCAACATTTCTTATAACGCTCTTGAAGCTGATGGTACTAAGCATGCTAAAATGGATGAAGGTCAAAACACCGGAATGTCGGCAGAAAAAGCAGCTGATAAAATAGTTAAAGCTATAAACAATCGTAAACCCGAAATACTGGTTGGTGGAAAAGAACTGATTATGGTATACATTAAAAGGTTTCTTCCGGGCTTGGCTAGAAAGTTGGTAAGGAAAGTCAGTGCAACATAGTTATAGGTTTGTAGTAAATACACATATTATTAAATAAAAAGAAGCAAATAAAGTTTCTTAAAATAAAATTCAAAATGAAAGAAAAATACATCATATCCGGAATTCAACAAATAGGAATAGGCGTTGAGAATTTTGCTGAAGCATGGAAGTATTACATCGATGTATTCAACATGGATATCAGAATTCTCGAAGACGACAAAATAGCTAAACTAATGCTCCCATACACAGGAGGCAAACCTCAAAAACGACGTGCTTCGATTGCTTTAAACATGCAAGGTGGAGGTGGCTTTGAAATATGGCAATACTCTGAGCGTAAACCAAAACCTATCGAATTTGAAATACAGGTAGGCGACCTTGGAGT
>DASRQG010000069.1:0-7502 GCA_035645995.1 Mariniphaga sp.
TTATATTGATAATGCCACCACAGATGTTGTGTAAGCCAGGCACCACCGGTGGGCCAGATGCCGTGGTTGGCATTATTGATCGGGGCAGTGCCACGCCATAAATCGGTATTGTGATGGGTAACCCAGCCATTAAGGTTGTAGTGTGCTTTAGCAGTTTGCCGGCCTGTTTTTGAAATATCCTCAACCATTGAAAACAATGGTTGTGCACACTCAGAAAGGTTGGTCATTTCGGCAGGCCAGTAATTCATTTCTGTGTTGATATTAATTGTGTATTTACTATCCCACGGAGGTGTGAGCCGATCGTTCCATATGCCCTGAAGAGTAGCCGGTTGTGTGCCCGGACGAGAGGAGGAGATGAGAAGGTATCTTCCATATTGATAAAGGAGGGAAACAAGATTAGGATCTTCGTCCTGCATAAAAGATGATAAACGCTCATCGGTTGGCCTACCTGAAATTTCAGTCGTTCCCAATTCGAGAGAAACTCTGCTGAACAAGTTTCTATAATCGCGTATATGTTCCTCTTTAATAGTTTGATAGGGTTTTCCCTCAAGTCCGTTTAGAAACTCGATACACCGCTGTTCAGGATTTGCTGATATGTCGTTATAATTTACAAAACTGGTAGCAGCCACCAGATATAAAGTAGCATTTCGGGCATTAACCACCCCGATTGAATCATCGAATAGTTCCAGATCCCCACCATCTGTTTCAATCTTTAGTCGTGCTTCAAATCTTAGCATGCTGGAGGGATATTTATGGCCAAAGCGATCTTTTTCGAGGTGGTAGTTATTAGGCCTGCCTCTTAAAATAATTTCATTATCCTCCACAAAAACTTCATAGTTATCGTGTGGGGAGTTTAACCCGGCTGTAAAATTCAACCCTTTATTATCTGATGATTCCAGTCTTATAATCAATGCCTGTGCCGGAGCAGATGTAAATATTTCGCGCCGGTATCTTGCTCCATCGTATTTATATGTAACCGATGAAATGGCATTCTCCAGGTTAAGTCGTCTTTGATAATCGGTAGCTTCATGGTGACCCGGAAAATTCAAAAGTACATTTCCAAAAGGCAGATAGCTCATTTGTCCCAAGGGGGTCGACATGAAATTATTGTTTGCAAGTTCGTGTGCTTCTTCCTGTTTACCCTCCCAAAGAAGTTCACGCAATTGTTCCAGGTATTTATAAGCACCGGGCCGGGCATAATTGTGTGGTTGGCCGCTCCATAAGGTTTCCTCGTTGAATTGTATCGTCTCTGATGCTGTATTTCCATATATCATTGCACCAATGCGTCCATTTCCGACAGGAAGGGCTTCTGTCCATGCGCTGGCAGGTTCATTGTACCATAAGGTCAAAGATGGATTAATGGTTCTTTCCGGCTCAATGATCTGGTTGCATGATCCCAGAGTCAGAAGCAGAATTGAATAGATAAGGTTAATTAAACAACGTTTATGCATTGTGGTAATTGTTAAATATCTTAAACTTTAAAACAGTCGCCTCACAAATTTAATAAAATGTGACCGTAATGCGGGATATTCAAACAAATATATCAGCTATGAATTTGACCAGAAGAATACATAAGGTAAAAAACGTTATCAATTCTGAGGTATATTTAGTAATAATGTCTGAAGAAATTAGATTTCTTTCACATCTAAAGAAAAGAATGCAGGCATTTATTTTGTTGCGTATGATAGTTAGCCATGAAGGTGATTTTACAAATTTAATTATTAAGGTATGTTTATTAAAAGGTTATCCGGTTTTATTGCAATAATGATTTTTTGTAGTTCGGTAGTTTATGCACAATTACCTGATCAAATTCCGGCGCAACATCATCCGGATGTGACAGAGACGGAACTGGAACAGTTTGCATTGGTATTTCGGGATATACAAAATATTGATCAGCAGGTACAGGAGGATATGTTAATGGTAGTGCTGGAAGAGGGAATAGATATCGACCGGTTTAATGAATATCTAATATCATTGGAAGATTCAGTGGTTGAGTTTCATGCTTCTGAAGATGAGATAGTTCAACTTAACAAGGTAGTTGAAAAGATTGAGCTTGTACAGAATGAAGCTTTAAATGATATTGACAGTTTAATAATAGAGAATAATTTGACTGTAGAGCGGTATCAGGAGATAGCTTCTGCAATTCAGGCAAGTCCTGCATTGTTGGAGGAACTCAAGAAGAAATTCGCAGAGTATTAGATTTTCGAAAATCCGGAAATCAGGGCACCGGTGATCAAATATTCAAGATCTGGTTGATACTTCTTTGTTTGATGGGAAAGTATTATCATCTTAATATTTTCAATTGATATAGAATAAATATATTGAGTTTATGTCTGCAAGATGGGAGCAAACACGAACGATTTTTTTCGTTAATCAACTGGAAAAATAGTTGCATAACTGAAAATTTAGTTGTAATATTGAACTGATTAAAAATATCATGATTAACATTTACTCAAATAATTGAGGGATAGATTAGTTGACTCGTAAGATTAAATGATTATAATAGAAGATGAAAATCAAACCTGCGAGTACTAAAATATTATCATAAAAAATAATTTTCTTATGAAAAAGCTCACACGAAAAGAAGAGGAGGTTATGAAGATCTTATGGAAGCTGGAGAAAGCTTTTGTTAAAGAGATCATAGAATCATATGATGATCCGAAGCCGCATTATAATACAGTCTCTTCACTCGTAAGGGGGCTTCAGGATAAAGGACTGATAGGTTACAATCAGTATGGAAATACTTATCAATACTATCCCCTGGTATCCAGGGAAGAATATCGCCGTCCGTTTATGAAGCAGATCATCAATGATTATTTTGATAATTCGTACAAAAGTGTTGTTACATTTTTTGTAAAAGAACAGCGGCTTTCGCCTGATGAATTGGAAGAATTGATTAAAATGATTAAAGATCAAAAGTGATGGAAGCTTTTCTGGTATACATTTTAAAATCGGCCATAGCTACCGGCATTTTTTATTTAGGTTATGTTATCTTATTCCAAAAAAACAAAACCTTTTCCTTTAACCGGATATACCTTATGGTGGCTTTTGTTTCGAGTTTTTTAATTCCATTGATAACCTTCGTAGATGTAAAATATATTGAAGCTTCTTCAGCAGCTCCAGACTATATCGCCTATACCGGTTTAGAACCAGGTAATGAGAATCATACTTTTTCCGGTATATTGAGATTTAGTTTTATTGAGGGTGTTTATCTTTTGTTTGCGATAGGTTTGCTTTTGATGTTGTTATCAGGATATATAAGAGTATTTATAATTACCAGAAGAAGCACAGTTTATAGCTTGTTTGATTGCAAAGTTCATGTTGCCCCTATTGATGTTTCCCCGTTTACGTTCTTTAATAAGATTGTAATAGGTCACCGAGTGATTATAAGTCAGAATCTAAGAATTATTATTGCACATGAAAGTATTCACTCAAAAGAAAAGCATTCACTAGACATATTAATTGCTGAACTATTTTATATCCTCCAGTGGTTTAATCCGTTTGCATGGTTACTGAAGGAGGCAGTTAAAACAAATCTTGAATATATAACCGATCATAAGATCATAGAAAAATATAATGCAACTGATTATCAGCTTGCGATGATTTCTGAAACAAACTATGCCGGAGGTGTTTCTATTTTACCTTCATTATCTGGTTCACAAATAAAAAAAAGGATTGCTATGATGAGGAGGAGCCATAACAAAAAATATTCCCTGATCAGGAAATTAGTTGTTTTGCCAATGTTGATCCTAATGATAATGGGGCTTTCAGAAAAAGAAGTACGGACTGAAATTATACAGCCTATTGAAAATGCCTATCCTTCTGCTTCTGCAAATCAAATAGATGATATTTTAACGGGCAAGATGGTTGATCAGGAAGGATTAGTATTTAATGAGGTTGCGGGTTTATGGGAAAGAAAACCGGTAAGGGCGATTGCAGATATTGGGACAAACAGAAGGTTAGATACGAATATTCAGGAAAGATTTCTTGCAATTGCCCGGAATAATTTCGAAAATTCGGATGAAGCAGCTGACAGAAGTGAATTACAGAATGCTCCAATAAATCTTATGGATACCATTATTGATAATAAAAAAACTTTGGTGAAAGAAGAAGGAAATGGAAAGAAGTGTGAAATAATGCAGATTAGTTCACTCAATGAGCCTTTATATGTTGTTGATGGAGTAATTACCAGACATATCAATCAGGTTCCACCTGAAGATATTGAACAAATTGATATGCTGAATAAAGAAACATCGATCAATTTATATGGTTCAGAGGGAAAGAATGGTGTGGTTTTAATAAGTACCAAATCAAAATCTTACACGCTTCCACAAGATACTGCAAAAACTGTACGTCCAATTACTAAGGAGCAATTTACTGTGCCGGAAATATGGCCACAGTTTCCGGGAGGGAATGATGCTTATCAGGAGTATATAGAGAGCAACATGAAGTATCCTCAGAGTGCAAAGGAAAAAGGGATACAAGGCAACGTATATGTTTCGTTTAAGGTTACCAGAGAGGGGAAAATTGAAAATATCAGACTGGCCAGAGGTGTAGATCCGGCACTAAATGAGGAGGCAATCAGGCTGGTAAGTTCAATGCCGGATTGGAATCCGGGTATAAGGAAAGGGGAACCTGTGGAGATGCCCGGAGTTGCTGTTCCGGTAAATTTCAAGTTAAAGGATCCGGTTGTAAGGGTTGTATCTTATAACAAAAGCCTTGTTATTCCGGGACCGCTCTATATTGTTGACGGAGAAGAAACCGGTAGCATAAAAGATATTGACCCGGGAGATATCGAGTCGATAGAAGTTCTTAAATCGCCCAAAGCAACTGCTTTATACGGGCCAAGAGGAAAAGACGGGGTTATTATAATAACTACAAAACAGAAAAATGAGATAAATGAAATAACTTCGGAACTGGAACTAAGAAGATTTTTTGCCGAGAAAATAAAGTATCCTATTGAGGCTCATAAATCGGGGATTCAGGGGATTGTGAGTATTGTAATTGATATAGATCATTCAAATCGGGTTGTTGCAGATACTGAGTTTAAAGGTAAACATGTATATAACCTGCCTGATGTAGTGGTCATTGGTTATAGTGAGAAAGATGTTCCTATTGATCGAACCAATACAGAAACATCCCTGCTTTACAATGAGATGGAGCGTATCAGAAGTATTTTACCTAAAATTTCAATTCCGGGCTTGAAGGCAAACCTGCTTAGGATAAAAGTGGATTTCAGATTACAATCAGAAGAATAATGAATTCAATTCGTAATCAAATTGTGGTAACTTATACTAATTGAGAATTCTGTTTTACAGAAGCATGAAATCAATGAAGGTTTGTCCGGTCAGAAAAAAGGGATCAGATTCAAGAATAAGATGAAAAGATGGTAATGCAGATTAAGGCCTAAGCAGTTTTTGAATAAAAAATTTATTCCGTGTTCAGATGCAAAACTACTCTAAAGTAAAATATTACGGAATTACTATGTGCAAAAAGAATATTAATAATAAGGTTCCGCATTAAAAAACCAATATTACCCAGGATTTAAATTAAATACAATGAAATCTTACACATTTTGTATTTTTATTACAATTGTTGTTGTAATGTATTTTTCAATAAGTTCCTTTGCTCTGGTTCCTGAGGATTATAATATTCAGGGCGTAGTAGTTGATTCTGTTTCAGGCCAGCCTGTATCTTATGTCACTGTGAGTATTCAGAACACGGACGGAATTGTTAAACAGCTTGCATGTAATGAGAAGGGTGAGTTTAATGTTCAGGTGGAGACTCCCGGGAGTTACGATGTCATATTTCATTCAGTAGGATATCAGGTAAGAAAAGTTGAGGTAAAGGTGAATGAGGAAACTTCAGAGGCTAAAATGGGATCAATTGGATTGATACCTTCAAACGAAGAAATAGCAGAGGTTACAGTTGCTGTTCAGAAGCCGCTTATACGAACCGAACCTGATAAAATTATTTACAGTATAGAAACAGATCCTGAATCCAAGACCAGTAACGTATTGGAAATGTTAAGGAAAGTTCCGTTAATCACAGTTGATGGGGAAGATAACATACAAATGAAAGGCTCATCCAATTTTAAGATTCTTATTAATGGGAAAAGTTCAGCGATGATGTCACAGAACCCGAAAGATGTTTTGAGAAGTCTTCCGGCAAGCAGTGTTCGTGACATTGAAGTAATCACTGATCCTTCAACAAAATATGAAGCAGAGGGTACAGCAGGCATCATAAACATCATAACCAACAAAAAGCAACTCGAAGGTTTAATGGGTAGAGTAAATGCAGGTGTTGATAGTCGTGGGGGGTATAATGGCGGATTGTATGCTTCGTCAAAGATCAATAAGTTTGGATTTTCACTCAATTATGGGCACTACAGATCATTGCAACCCAGAAATTTATCCTATAGTACCCGTGAAAATTTAGTAAGCGATAACAGCAGGCTTACTGAAACTGAGGGTTCAAATAAATATAGTGGCAGGATGAACTATTTGATGGGAGAAGCAAGTTATGAAATTGATAGTTTAAATTTAATCAGCATGTCGTACAGTGGATTTTTTGGCAACTATACTGGTACAGGCCTAACTGTATCGAGTGATTATGATATTAATAACCACCTTGTAAGGCAATTTGAGAATAAAATTTTTACAGGGAATGAATATGGTTCTGTTACAGGGAATATTGATTATCAACGAACATTTAAAAAACCGGATCAGACTTTTACCCTTTCGTATCGTTTGGACAAATCTCCACGGGATACGGAGAATGGAAATTCAATAAATGGAATTTTAAATTATCCGTCTTATCAACAAAAGACTATTAATGAAGCTGCAGGGCTTGAACATACAGTACAAGTAGATTATTACGACCCGATATCCAAAACTCATCAGATTGAAACCGGGTTAAAATATATACTCAGGCAAAACACCAGTGAATCGGATATTCAGATGCTTAATGAATTGGGCAAATGGGAACGTGATTTAAGCAGAATCAATGATCTCGATTATAATCAGTATATTTTGGGTGTGTATGCAGGTTATGTTGTGAAATTTAAGAAATTCAACATAAAAACCGGTGCACGGTTTGAAAGTACAAAGAACGACGGGGTTTTTAAGTCGCAAAAAGATACCACATTTACTAACAGGTTTTATAATTTGATTCCTTATATCAATTTATCAAAAAACATGGACAAAGGACAGAATTTGCGTCTTTCTTATACACAACGATTGTCAAGGCCCGGTATTTGGTATCTAAATCCCTTTTACAATGATACAGACCCGCTGAATGTAAGATTCGGGAATCCAAAACTGGATGCTGAAGTTACGCATTCCTTTAGTTTTGCATATGGGAAATTTACTCCTGCTATTAATTTTAATCTGAATTTAAATTCGTCTTTTACAAATAATGCTATTGTCTCAATCACAAAACTTCAACCAAATGGTGTAAGTGAATCGACTTATGAGAACATCGGTAAGAACAGAAACTATGGG